>CAZGSA010000010.1:0-17353 GCA_964528215.1 Candidatus Woesearchaeota archaeon | reverse complement strand
ACAAGAATTAAGAAAAAGATATGAGATTGAAAAAACTTATTTAAAAAGTCAGGTGGATTCTCTAAAATTATATTCAAGATGGGCAAAACCTTATCTTAGGGCTGCTGAAAAACTTTCTATGAGCGAAGGGTTAGGGTCAAATGCAGCTCTTGTTAATGTTTTTAATACTATTATGCTAGAATTAACCTTAATGGGATTAAAACCACTTAATGTTGAACAAAAGGTAGTTGATGGAGATTTGCCAAAAGATTTTGCAAATATGAAAAGATTAAGAAAATATTACTCAGTTGTTTTTGTTGATTTTAAATTTAGAGGAATTCCAAGCAAGGCTGGACAGCACTATACTTTTGGAGGCAGAGCAGATGTAAACTTTAAATCCTATGCATTAAATCAGGAAGAATTAGATTTATTAAGAGCAGAATTAGATGATTCTGATTTGCAAAGTTCACTTAAATTAGTAGAAGGTATGACTGAAGAATCTATTTCACAACTGCAGATAGATATAGATGAACTATTAGGAGATAAAGAGGAAAATAAAATATCTGAAAATACAAATCCCTTTTCAGCCCTTTTTAGTGGAATATTCAAGGGAAAAAGCAAAGAAGAAAAAGAAAAAACAGATAAAAATAAAGAGAAACAGCGAATAGCTAAGCTAAAATTAAAAGGACCAAAAAAAGAAAATTATGCTGAAAAATATTTAAGAAATGTAGCAGAAGCAGAAGCAATGAATTCTTGTTTTTCCATATATGATATTTATAAAAAAGGTCATGGTATGGCTTCAGTACCCTATGGTGGAGGAGAAACAGAAGCACATCCCCCCCAATCTCCTGCAGAGAGACTATTTGGGTTTAGATAAATTTATTAGTCTTAATTAGTTTTGTATTCTTAAATCAAAAAATATATTTTGATTAAAGAGAAATTAGTATAATTTAAGGGGTAGTATCAATAATGCATAATTTAAAATTACAATAAGATATTAAGGAAACTTTAAATTAATGCATAAAGAAATGGTTAAAATTCTTAAAGGCAAAATTTTAAATATTTCTATTTTTTAATAATATCAAGAAGATTATAACCTCTCTCACCCCATACAACAATTATTTTAACAAGTGAAGGATATAAACTAAAAATAAAAAAGATGGAAGAAAAAGATATCTGGAAAAAAATTATCAAAGATTTGGAAGAAGCTGAAAAAAGAGAAGATAGAAGAATAAAAGAACCAGAAAATGAAGAAGAATATGGAGACGAAGAATATGGAGACGAAGAATATGGAGACGTAGATGAATTAGAAGAAATTATTCAGCCTCAGCAAAATATACAGACTCAAAGTATAAGAAGAATAGACCATGCTCAGATAAACCCTTTTTTAGAATCAGGAGAACCTGTTGATAATCTTGAACAAGGTGTAGCAGATTTTCCAACTCAAACTCAGACATCAGAACAAGAAGAAAGATTCTCAGATTATGTTATTTCAAATGCACCTGAATATAATTATTCTTCAAATTATGATTCAGCAGATTATGCTGGAGAAAGAATTCATATAAGAGATGCACAAATGGATACAACTGGAGGAGCTTTGATAAGAAGAGAAGAAATAATTACTAGAGGAGATATAAATCAAAATCCAGGAATGAATTTTAGAAGATGGCAAGGAGAAAATGTAGATGGAGCCAGAGATATAGATAGAGAAAGGGCAATAAGACCAGCAGAAGATATTAAACAAGATAATTATCTTCCTTTTGAAAAAAAAGATGAAAGACCCTTTTGATTTTAATTAAAAAAATCCACACGTTTTAAAAAGTAGTATTAAGATTTTATAAAACTTTAAGTTATGAAGAAGATATTATCTATCAAAATAATAATTAAAAGTTTAATCTAATTATGTCAAGAATTAAATACCACATCCTAGAGGATGTGGTATCAGTAATACTACTCAAGCTAAGCTTTAGAGAGAGTAGTTTAAGCTGTCCCTTTGAAAAGTTAATAAAGGAAACCCACACATTAAAGTGTGTGGTTGCACTTGTTTTTTTGATTTTTAAAAAGCATAATGCTCTAGACATCCAAAAATATATAAACAAACATAGCCTAGTTTTTTATAAAGGGGAGAAGAGACTATATAATCTAGAAAAATAACAAAGAATCTAGGCATATAAATCAATATCTCTAAACTAATCTAAACCTAACAAAAATTATTAATATAAAAATGACAAGTTATGAATCTATTTATCCAGGTGCAACCTATCTTTTAGACCCAAGTTATAATTTTATGGGTTATAGGGTTGATTCAGGAAATATTGGAGCAACTACAAGTATTCAGACTGCTAATCAATTAAAAGAAGTTTCTAATTTATTAAATCAGGGATATAAAGAAACAGAAGTATCTGTTATTAATGCAGATGTTTTTGAAATGATGCCCGAAGACCATCTTAAAGAAATTAATAGATTAAACAAATTAACAGGTGCTACATCAAGTGTTCATGCACCATTGGTTGAACCTTCAGGATTCACAGAACAAGGATGGTCAGAAGAAAACAGAGAATTGGCAGAAATACAACTAAAAGAATTTATATCTAGAAGCCATGACCTTGACCCTCAAGGAAATATTCCTGTTACAATTCATTCAACTCAGATTCCAGGTTCTGAAAGGATTCCTGAATCTCATAAATTAGTTAGACCAGATGAAAAAGGAAAAGGCCCTATTTATGGAAGGATAATTGCAGTAGACCAGGAATCAGGACAATTTATACCTTTAAGAAGAGAAAAAATGTTTCGTCCAGGAGGTTCTCCAGAAGGAAAAATTTATACTCCTGAGGAGAGATTAGAAATAGCAAATGCATCTAAATTTACAAGCACAATAACTAATTTGGCTTTTTATAAAAAAGAAGCAGATGAAATTCTTGTTCCAACCTATGCACAATTAGCTGGAATAATGGCTAAAGATAAAATAACACAAGAAGATTTTCAAAAAAACCAAGGGGCTATTGAGAAGATGAGCAGAGCAAATTTATTTTTAGAAAATGTAGAAATGTCTTTTAGGAATTTTTATGAACAAATAGCAAAATATGGTGATGAAGAAGCTAAAAAACAAATGCAGGAAATATCTCAAAATTGGGCAGAAAAACAAAAACTTATACAACAGAAAATGAGAGAAGACCCAATAAAAGCACAAATTGAAATACCAATAATAAAATCAAACCTATTAGATGATAGTATGAGAAAGATACAAGAAATGGAAATGCCAGATAAAAATGGCAAATCTCATATGCCTGAATTTTATAAAAAAGCTGAGGAATTTGCAACTAATAAAGCAAGTGAGACTTTTAGTGAAGTTGCTTTAAATGCTTACAAAAAATTCGGAGATACAGCACCTATTGTTAGTATTGAAAATCCTCCTTATGGAAGTGCTATTTCTAGTGGAAAAGATTTAAAAAATTTAATTGTTGTAACAAGAAAAAAATTTGCAGATAAATTAGTAAATGAAGGAAAGTCAAGAACAGAAGCTGAAAAAGCTGCAAGTAAATTAATTGGAGCAACTTGGGATACTTCTCATATTAATATGATTAGAAAGCAGGGTTTTGATAAAAATCAAATAGTAAGAGAAACAAAAGATATTGCCCCTTTTGTAAAACATCTTCATTTTAATGATAATTTTGGTTCAACTCATACAGACCTCCCACCTGGAATGGGTTCTGTTCCTATGAAAGATGTTTTAAAAGAACTTGAAAAAGAAAAATTTAAAGGTAAAAGAATTTTTGAAGGTGGAAATTTCTTCCAGCATTTTAGAACAAGCCCATTTCCTTATATCTTAGAAAGCACTGGTTCTCCAATGTATGAAATGGGTGGCTCACCTTACTGGAACCAAGTAGGAACTCCTGCAGGTTATTATAATGAAAGAGGCTCTTTAAATCCAGGAATTCATCACAGATTATATGGTTCAAGATTTGAAACACTCCCCTTAGAATTAGGGGGAAATGTTGCAGGAAATCAAGGAAGGTTTTCCGGGACTCCTAATCAGTAGATTAGGGCTTATCATCTACTCCTAATCAGTAGATTAGGGCTTATCATCTACTCCTAATCAGTAGATTAGTAAATAATAATTAATAAAATCAAAAAAAATAACACCCCTTAACACAGAATAAAATAAAAAAATATCTCAATAAATATAATTTTATAGAGATGAGAGCCACAATATAACTTACATTCAGATTTATTAGTAATATCAAAAAAACAATGTGCCACCACAAAATTTAGTTTGTGTTTTTCAATTCTTGACATAAACAAAATAAAAACAACAAAACAACAAATTTAAAAACAAATATAACGTTTAATAATTAGTATAATAATTAAAAAAAGAGAATAATTAAAAAAAGAGAAAAAATGGCTAAAAAAAAGGATTCTAAAACTACATCAAAGGATTTAAAACAAAAGATAAAAGAAATTGCTAAACCTTCTATACCTCTAGGAAATAAAGAAAAACCAGTTGAGAAATCAGATGTAAAAAAATATCCAACTCTTAAATTTAAATCAGAAAGAGAGATTGCAATGGATTTTGCTCAGAAAATTTATCAAAAGTTTGATAAATTAATAAAATCAGTAGTTTTATTTGGCTCTTCTACAAAACATACAACTACACCAGGTTCTGATATTGATATAATTATTATTATAGATGACGCAAGTATTCAGTTTGATGATAAATTAGTTGTTTGGTATAGGGAAGAATTAGGAAATATAATCAGAGGAAATCCTTATAAAAAAGATTTGCATATAAACACAATAAAATTAACAACTTGGTGGAATGATTTATTTCGGGGAGACCCTGTTGTTCTTAATGTTATAAGGTATGGAGATGTTTTATTAGATTTTGGAGGTTTTTTTAATCCTTTTAAAATTCTCTTGCAAGAAGGAAAAATAAAACCAACTCCTGAATCTATTTATACTACTCTAAATAGAGTTCCAGGACATATTGCAAGAAGTAAAATGGCTGAAATAAGTGGTATTGAAGGATGTTACTGGGCAATGGTTGAATCTGCTCAAGCCCTTCTTATGACTGTAAAAGTTCTTCCCCCATCTCCAGAACATATACCTCTTTTATTAAAAGAACATTTTGTAGATAAAAAATTAATGAAATTAAATTATGTAACTGATTTTAGTGAAATATATGAAATGCATAGAAAAGTAATGCATGGAGAAATTAGAGATATTGGTGGAAATGTTATTGATAGATGGCAGGAAAAAGCTGAAATATTTTTCCAATTGTGTATGAAAATAATCAAAGAAATAATTTAATAAAGAATTCTAGTATTAATAGCCTTAAATAAATCTAAGCTCTAAAAGGTTTATACTAAGATAATCACATTTAAGGCCTAACACAATTAGGATTCTAGATTAATCTTAATAAATCAGAAGATATAAATTATCTCACATTTATTACATATTCAATATCTTATCAACATAACATTATTAAAAGTTTTTGATATATTAATAATCTTTATACTAGAAAACTTTTCTGTATATCCTCCCTAAAGATATTAAATCAGTTCTGTAAATCCACCTCCTTCAGGAAGGGGTATCAGTAATACTACTCAGGCTAAGCTTTAGATAGAGTAGTTTAAGCTGTCCCTTTGAAAAGTTAATAAAAGAAACCCACACATTTATGTGTGAGAGGATGTCATTCTTCTCAGTTAAAATTAAATAAAAATCTTAAATTCTTAATCCCTGTTTAGCAAGGTCTTCTTTTAACCTTTCTCCATTTGGGTCTTGTTCTCTCTTTAAATCTCTTTTTTCAGATTTATAAAGTTCTTTTGCTAATATTAAATACTGAGATTTCATATTATTATCCCAATATTTATCTCTCTTTTCAGTAGGAACCATGCTTTCTGCATCTTCAGCAATCTTATAACTCTGTTCTAAGACATCTTTAATTTCATCCCTTACTAACTTTCCTTCTGAATCTCTAAATAATTTTGAAAACTCACTTTGAATAGTTTCTGCAAGTGCTTGAGTTAATGCACTACCAATTACTCCTTGATTTCTTGCAATAAAAATTTGCTGTTCTTCTGACATTGTTCTTAATAGTTCTTGAACTTCTCCCTGTAAAACTTGACTAGGATCACCCCCATTTTGAAGAGCTTGCTGAATACTCATCATTTTATCTCTTAAACTTACAGCTTTAACATAATCTTTATTTCCTTCTCCTTCTTTAGGTGAATATAATGGAACACTAGTAAATAGATTATAAAGTTGTTTTTCATCTAATTTATCTAATACTTTTTCTTTATTCTTTTCAATATATTTTGCCATAGAAAACTGACCCAAGCTACTATAAGTATTTGCAAAATCCATTAATAAATGAGGATCTTCTACTAATTTTTGTTCAAGTGCAGGAGCATATTCATGAGCTATCTGTAATATATCTTGAGAAGCATCAGAATCATTACCATCTTTAGCTAAGGCATTTACAGCATCAGTTAAATCAAATAAACCTCCTGCTTTTTTAACAAATTCTTTTCTCTCATAGTCAGAACTAGGATTAATAGGAAATTTCTTTCCTGCAAGCCCTTCAACAGCTTCTTTACCTATTAATGATTCTAAACTCATTTTATTTATTATAAATTTACTAATTTATTTGATTATTAATTTTAAGCCTGTTTTTTTGCTTAATTTTCTTAATTTATATGCTTTTCCTAAGTATTTAAATCTTTCGATATTGTTACCACTAATGAGTTATATTAAATAGAAAGATTTATAAAGTTAAAATATGACCTATAATTAACTAAATTTGAGTAATAACAAAATGACACAAACACAAACAAATGTAGGAATGTATGGCCGAGAAAGTCAGGTAATAGCTAATGTTACAGATGCAGATGCTATTGCAGACGCTGCTCTTTTAGATTATCTTACAGAACATGCTATTGAAAAAGCAACAGATGATTTTCATGCAGTAAAACCTGTTCAACCAAATTTTAGAGTTGATGTTTCTGGTGGATATAGACATCTTCATCAACCTGAGAGATTAACTAGATAATTCTTTGATTTTTCT
Source organism: Candidatus Woesearchaeota archaeon (assembly GCA_964528215.1). GTDB lineage: Archaea > Nanobdellota > Nanobdellia > Pacearchaeales > GW2011-AR1 > ARS1285. The sequence continues at coordinate 10,311 of CAZGSA010000010.1, read as the reverse complement.
TATTTTTTGTATAACTAGTTTTTTATTAATTTTTAATCAACTTAGATATAGAAACATAAACATTTCTCATATATCTAAATTATAAGGCAGTATGAATTTCCTATAAATTTTAGATTAAGAAAAAAAGTAAATTAGCACATATATCTAGAATTAATAATCATCATCAAAATTATAATTATATGTTTGTTTTGGTTTACTCTCCTCTTCATTAGAGTTATAAATTCCAATATCTTCTGATTTTAATGAATTTGAATCAGTAGATTTACCCTCGTCCTGAATTTTCTTTTTTATATCTTCTAATTCTAAATCTCCCTTAGGATGATTATCTATCTCATTTGTTTTTAGTTCTTTAATATTATGCTCCTGAAGATTGTCATCTTCTTCCGCAGTAAATTCTACTTTTTCTTTATTTAAGAAACTATTCTCTGATAGTGGTATTTCTCTATGATTCTCTGTTTGTGATATTTGACTAAATTGTTCTTCATTATTACTTTGTACATCATTATTAGCCTTATCATATTTATTATTCATTGGATTTATATTATTTTGGTTTTGTTGTCCTTGTATCTGTTCTTTTGGTTCTAAAAATTGTTCTGAAACTTGTTTTATAGTAAAACCTGGTTGTGAGGTTGGTATTTGTTCTAGAATCTGCTCCTGTTGTTTTGGCACAGCTTCTTGAATTTGAGAAGGTATAGACTCTTGAATTTTAGATTCTCTGTTTATTTCACCATGAATCTGGTTTTGATATTTTTTCTTTAGTTTATTAAATCTTCTCCTATCAAATCTTTTCATATCCTGCGGAAATATTTTAGGCATTTGATTAATTTTTACTGGTTGCATATTATTTGTTTGTTCGTTTTTTTGCACTCTTTCTTGCATTTTTTCTTCTTTGATTTTTTCCTGTTCTTCTTCAAGCTTGTTTATAAGGACAGATATATTATAGGCAGCATCTGCATTAACACTTATGCTATTAATTCCTTTTTTAAATAAAAATTCAACCATCTCTGGTTTGCTTCCTGCCTGGCCACAGATACTTGTCTCAACTCTGTTTCTTCTACAAGATCCAATAACTCTTTTAATCTGAGAAAAAATAGCAGGATGCATTTCATTATATAATTCTTGAACTTCATCTTCTCCTCTATCAACTCCCAAAGTAAACTGGGTCAAATCATTTGTTCCAAAGCTTATAAAATCAACTTCCTGACAAATATCTTCAATAATCTGAACAGCAGCAGGTGTTTCAATCATGGCTCCAAATTCCATGTTTTCAGTCTTAATCTTATTAAAATATTCTTTTGCTTTTTTAACCTCTTCAATACTTATAACCTGAGGAAACATTATCCCAAATCTTTTATTAGGATTTTTTTCAGCTATTAATCTAATTGCCTCTAATTCTGCTTCTAAAATCTTTGGATGTTTTAAACTAAATCTAATTCCATGATTTCCTAACATCGGATTTATTTCTCTTTCAGGAGCTCCTTTCAAACTACCATACTCATCAGTTCTAATGTCGCTAGCCCTAATCCAAATAGAATTAAAAGGTTCTGAAATTTTTTCTAAACCTGCTCTTAAAAGTTCTGTATATTCATTTAAAGTATTATCTTTTTCATGTTGTAATGGATGTTTCCCAGAACTTGCAATAATTCCTTCTAATCTAACTAATCCAACAGCATCAATTCCAGATTTAGCAGCTCTTTCAGCAAAATTAGGCAAATCAACAATAACTTTCATTTTTATTTTTTCAGTTTGTAAAATAGGTTTAATTTCTGTTTGTTGAGTTTCAGCAACCAAACCCTCATAAACATTACCTGTTGAACCATCTACAGTAACTTTCATACCCTCTTTTAAAACAGTAGTAGCTTCTCCAGTTCCAACAATTGCAGGAATTCCCATTTCTCTGCTAACAATAGCAGCATGACTTGTCATCCCACCTTCATCAGTAACAATAGCAACAGATTTTTGCATAGCAACAACCATATCAGGATTAGTCATTTCAGTTACAAGAACATCTCCTTTCTTGATTTTATAAAGGTCTTCCATACCTTTGATTAATTTTACAACTCCTGCTCCAATTCCAGGACTAGCACTTAATCCTTTTAAAATAACAGTCCCATTAATAATCTTTCCTGATTTTTGTGTATCTTTTTTTAGAGTTGTAATAGGACGTGATTGAACAATATAGACTTTTCCAGCTTCAATAGCAAATTCAATATCTTGGGGTTTTTTGTAATGATTTTCAAGTTGGATTGCATAATCTGCAATTTCTTTTGTTTCATAATTTTTTAAAACCTGACTTTTGCTTTTTTCAGGACTTAAATTAACAGTTTGATTTTCTCCACTTCCAGTTCTAACAATAGCAATTTTTTTATTAGTTACATTAACTTCTTTAATTTCTAGGTCCCTAGAAACAGTATAATGATCTGGATGTATTTTTCCAGCAACAATACCCTCTCCTAAACCAAAAACAGCCTCAATAATAATATCCTCATCTAATTTAATCGGGTCTCTTGAAAAAACAACACCTGATTTTTCAGAATCAACCATCTTTTGAATAACAACTGCAAGAAGTGCCTGACCTTCTTTAAAACCCTGCTTATTTCTATAATAAATTGCTCTTGGAGTATATAATGAAGAAAAACATTTTTTAACATGTTCTATTAATCTCCTTTCCCCTTTAATATTTAAAAAACTCTCCTGTTGTCCTGCAAAACTAGCTTCTACTAAATCTTCTGTAGTTGCAGAACTTCTAACAGAAACAAAAATAGGTTCTTGAGCAGTTTTTAAAATATTAAGCGCATCTCTTGAAACCCCTTTTTCTTCAATCTCTTCAGAACCTAAAATATGATATGCTTCTAAAATTTCAATTTCTAGTTCTTTTGGAATTTCTTCTTTTTCAATTAAATCTCTGACTTGCTTAGAAGCTTGTTGCAGACTTCCAGTATCTTCTAAATCAACTATTTCAATAATCTCCTTAATCTTTTCTTTTAAATTTTTTTGAATCATAAAATAATCAAAGGCTTGAGCAGTTATAACAAATCCAGGAGGTACTGGAAATTTATTATTAAACATCTCCCCTAAACTAGCTCCTTTCCCACCAGCAATAGCTATATCTTTGTTACTTAATTCAGAAAACCATTTTATATATTTGTCTTCAACATCTATCTGTCTGCTCTTTCTTTCTTGTTCAGTTGAATAAGAAATACTGCGAATTTTTTCAGCATTTTTTGAAGAAGGTAATTCTCTGCTAATATGTTTAAATGAACCTCCAATTTCTCTAAGGCCAAGGCCTCTACTCATCTCTTTTTCTTCCATACCTTAGAAAAATAATCCCTATATTTAAAGTTTATGGGAGTTGAAATTAAATATTTAAGTTCATTATTCTCTGAATTTTTTCTATTCTTTGTTAAAATATCCTAAAAAAGATATAATCCTCAATAATTAAGTTATAAAAAATCCACATCTTTTAAGAAACAGTATCAATCTTCTATAAAACTTTGAGTTATGTAAATAAAAACAAATGAAGAATATTCTATTAATCTTAAAATTCCCTCAAAGAAAAAGCTAATAAAATTAAGATTTCTTTTTATCTATCTTCTCAATAATAACCTTTGCCTTGCAAGGAAGTTTTGGAGTTACTTTTTTAAAAAAAGCTCTTATTTTCCCAGTATTTTCCTCTCCATTAAAATAAGCAGTAAAAACTGGTCTTCCTTTTTTAACTATGGCTGCTCTTCCTTCAGGACTTCCAAAACTCTTTTTCATACCAGTCTGAATTCTTTCACCTTTGCTACCTCCACTAAAAATTCTATTATTTCTTAAAATATTATGAGGATAAACATTGCATCTAAAAAAATAATGTTTTTGGGTTAATAATTTTGTCATATCTTTATGAACCGACTGTCTTATTGCTTCTAAAGCTAAATCTCTAATCTGAATATTCTCTTGAGTCAGAAGAGTAATTTTATATTCATATTTTCCTTTTTCAAAACCCTGATAATCCCCCATATTAAATTTAACTATTTTTTGAGGGGGAATTGTTTTAATATAACTTAGTTGTTGTTTCTTAGACCTACGAGTATTTACAACAGGTTTTCTTTTACTATATGCTAATGCTTTTCTTGTTGCTGCCATGTTTACTTACTTCTCAAAAATTATCCCCCTTACCTATAGGATTATAATCTGAATGTTTTGATTTTAAAACACTTTTAAGTTCTATAACTAATCCAATTCTCATCATTGCATTATTAATTTGAAAATATGCCATCTTTATCCACTCCCTTTTATTAAAAATTCTTTAAGGAACCTTAAACTACCATTATCAACAGCTAGATAATTTTCATCCCAACACTGATTTCTTACTCTGTCTTCAATCTCAGCTGGTAAATCTTCTTTTGAAATTAGAGGCCCTGCAACAAGTCCTGCAACATGACTTCTTAATCTTAAGAAATATTGTTTTCCTGGAAGCTCATCTACTGGAACTACCTTTCTTACATCCTCACTAAATACTTCATATGTCATTTTTAACTCCAAAAATATTTCCCTGTATGAGAATCTTTATTTAATACATATCTTTCATCACTACAATCTTCAACTATTACTATCCCTGATAAGTTTGGATTAGTTTGATTATAAATTATTCTGCCAACCTTAAATCCTAGGGGGGGTTGAGGAATATCTCTAGGAAAGGGAGCCATTTTAAGTTCTCCAGTAAGAGGATCTTGAAATAATACTTTCTTCTCTGCATTTTGTTCCCCTGCTATTCCACATAAATCCTTTGCTTTTTTTACCATTTTATTCTATATCTGCCTCTGTATTTCTTGCTTGACCAGGCAAACCTTTTTCAAAAATTGCCCTAACTAATCCTTTATTTCCATGAGCAGAACTTATTTTTCCCCTAATCTCTTTACCACTCTCACTTTTCCAAGAAACTTTTTTATCAACAAATTTTTCAGCTTCTTTTCTATCTTTTGCAGATACATCTAAGATATAATGCCTTTCATGAATTCTTTTTCTTCCTCTTCTAAATTGAATAATTTTAGCTTTCATTTGTTTTAATATTCTCCTTAATTAACACCCTAGATTTTTAATTGAGAACCTTGTAGCCCTCAGATTATATAGTTAGAGATTAATGATATATATATAAAAATCAAAGATAAAAAGCCTTTTTAAAGCTTATGACTCCTTTGGCTTTGTTTAAATCCTAATTTGATTTACTAATATCTTTTTTATACCCCTATTTTTTTTTGATATAGTATCTTTTAAAATCCTTCTTCATAACTCCAAGTTTTACTCACTAATATTTCTGATAACTAAACAAAACAGATTAACAAACAGGACAACTTCCACCAGACTCAAGAACACAATCAACACCATCCTCATCACAATCTTTTATATTATTAAAACAATAAGGATAATACCTGCTTTTATCTAAAATAAACTGGATATTTAATCTATTCTCAACTAAATTTAATCTTGAAATCAAATTACTTTCTTTATCTGAAACTTCAAGATATTCTATTTCACAAACTTCTACTTTTTTTAAAATAATACTAACACTAGAGTCACATACTCTTCTTTCAGTAACATCAAATTCACAATTATTTTTATCTTTGCAAAGCCTTTCCTGTTGACCATTTAACAAAACCCCTTTATTAATAATATCATCTAAATTATAGACAACATGACATTCATCCCAATAAGAACATTGCCAGAGAGAAATACAATCTTTTTGTTTGATTAAAATCTCAGGATTAATCACAATTAAATTAGTGTTAATTGTATCTGTTTCTTGGCCTGTAACTTTCTTTCTTTCTCCAATAGCTATTTTTCCATTTGACATCACTGGATAAACTAAGATTTCAATAGGTTCTAATCCTGTGATATTTAAAACATAGGATTTTGATTCTAAAGATTTTGGAAAATTACTGATTTTATACTCTTTGTTTATCATCTCTCCAAAAACAACAATTTTAATATAAGATAAATGAATATTGTCATTGTTTCTCTTAATATTTAGTTGGAATAAATTATCTTTAACAAAAATAGAATCCTCGGGAATTTCTATGCTTTTGATTATTGCATCTATATCTGCCTGCTCAGCATTTTTTTCAATATTTCCTATAACAAGTTTCCAAACAACAACAAAAGTTGTCAAAATAACTAGTATAAGTAAGATAACTACAATAATTCCTGCCTGAGCATTTCTACTTTTTTTTATTTTCCTCTTTTTCATTTTGTGTTTTATTATCTATTATTAATATCTTCAATATCTCATAATATAACAACAGGTTACTCACCCATATAGCACCCATTATGATTAGTTATTGATGTTTTATACTTCTCTATACATTATATATCAAACTATCTAGTTTAATGATGTCTTCTTCATAACATGCTATCTTATTGACATCTACATAGTAATATTTAATAGAATTACTTATTTAAAATAGTTGTTATAGAACTACAAATTGATATCAAAGTCACCTAACTCTTTCTTTAACACTTTCATCAAATCAATATCAATCTTAGCCTGCTTTCCTTTATAATTTGCAAGAATTTTATTAAACTCATTAGAATCAGAATTTGTTATTTTATCTGTGATTTTTAAAATCTCTTTACCACCTTCAATAGCTAAAAACGCTGGTTTTGTCAAGAACAACTCAGCATGCTTATCTTTTCCATCTTTTTTATATGTTAAAACAACTTTTGTTTTTTGCAATAATCCAAGTTCTTTTCTTTGCCCATACTCAATTAATTCCTGAACTAAATAAACAGAATCTTTTCTTAGTCTTTCAAAATCATACTTACTAGGAATCTTTTTACTCTTATAATCTCTATTCATTTTAACTAGTTCATTTAAAGTATGTATAAATCGGGGATTTCCTTTTGCTTTATTTACAATCTCTTTTTCATAATTTTTAATTAATACGGTTTCTGCTTTACTTCCAAACAAAGAGCCCATAATCTTGAATGTGTTTTCATAAATTTCTTTTAATGTTTTTTCCTGCATTCTTTTTTCAATTTCTTCTCTTAACTCTTTCAATCTTTTTAGATATTCTTCACTGCCTTTTAACAACTTATCAACTTCATTGCCACTGACTTCCTTAATTTTCCCATGTTCATAGCCTTTATAATATTTAATAACAATTTCTTCTAAAATATCCCAGTATTTTTTCTCTAATAATTTTTCTTTGTCAACAAAAATTCTTTTCATCTCAGCGACAGTTTCTTTAACACTCTGAGGAGGCAATCCATATAACATTAACAAACCCTGGCTCGGAGTAATTACTCCCCAATAAAGATCTCCTAAAACAATATCCATTAATCTTCTCTTAACAATTTCTTTTGTCTTATCTCCTGTTGACATAAACATATCAATTGATTCTGGAGAAGGTCTAATCTTGCCCATTCTTAACAATAATTTCCAAGGTAAGAATCCCCCCCGGTCATAAAGAGGAACACCATCCCTAAGAAAAGTATAAAATATAGGATTAGCATCTTTCACACCCTCCCAAAACTCTGTTAAAAGATAAACTTGCACATTTAAAACATTTTTAACACCTGCTAATTCACCTGCTTGCATAATATAAGAATAAATAATATTTCTAAGTTTTTCTTTTAATTCTAATCTGGGCATTCTTTTGACATCTGTATCATCAATAATAATATAGGTATCAACATCACTTGTTTTAACAGCATCTCCCCTGATTAAACTCCCTCCAATAACATAACTATAGACATATTTTTCAAATTTTTTTAAAACCAAACTTTTATGTATCTGAGCAACTCTTAAGCTTCCTAAAATTCCCTTATCATATAATGGAAAAGCCATTCCAAGTGCCTCAATAATATCATATTTAGAATCTAAACAAATCTCCCATAAATCTCTTTCTAAAAACAAATTAAGCCAAATTTTTTGTTTAGTTTCTTTTATTTTCTGAACAATCTCTCCCCTAATCTTATTAAATTCTTTCTCTTTATTATCTGGCAAGATAATAACTAAATGCATTGGTTTTTCTTTTTTTTCTTGTTCTGTTAACTCATTTTCTTCATCAAAAATTTCAGATGCTTGGGGGGGAATTATTCCAATTGCATTAACAAATTTATATTTAGAACATATGAATTTTTTCAAACTCTCTAACTTTTCTCTAACTTTTTGCATTTCTTTTTGTTGGTCAGGGGTTGGTTGATTTGGAGCATTTGCTACACCTTTCATAGTAGGACTTTGATATTGTTTGTCGTCTAAAGTTGTTTCATTATCTTTGTTTTGTTTTTCTGTTTTTCTGTTCTCTTCTGACATTTTTATTTTCCTATTTTAATACTTTATTAATATGTCTAAAATCGATAACCCCATAATTTATTATGGGCCTTGACTAAAGATACAGTTATCAATTTTGGAGCATCCTAAAAACAAGTACCTGTCACAAACTCCACACTAAATTGTGGAGTAGCACATTGTTTTTTTGATTTTTAAACTATGTTTTATTGTTTTGGATAGTTATTGTTTAATCTAAACTTTAATCTTGTTTTTGATTAGATTATTAAATAAATCAAATATCTTATTTAAATCTTATCCATACACTACTAAATCCTAATAACAATGCTTTTTAAGAGTTTGTGATAATTACTTTTTTCTAGCAGTTCTAGGCTTACCACTATATTGTGCTTTAATATCTTTAATAGCTTTTGTTCTAGCATCAGTAATAGCAGTTTTTACTGTTTCACCATATTCAACAATTTTATCTTTGTTAACAACAATCAAATCCAAACCACAGGTATGAATATCTTGTGAAGATTCATCAAGTGCATCAACAATTAAACCAATACCATCATTTAAAGATAATCTTCTAGGAATAAGTTTATCTTGTTTTGCTATATGTTCAAGAGCATATCCTGAACCAGAACCAAGTGAAGTCCAATATCTTTCTTCAATTTTTCCTAAGGGAAAACAAGTATATAATTTAGGTTGACCTTTAAATCTAGTTGCAAGTAATAAACCATTAATATAGTTCTGATCAGGAGTTTTTCCACACCATCTGGCTAAGTTTAATTGTAAAAGTTCCTGAAAACATCCTTTTTTAATTGCTTTTTTTACATTAATATCTCCTTCTAATAATGCTGATAAAAAATCTACATAAGGTTGATCAAAGACTCCACTCATACATACTGCTATTTCTCCTTTATCATCTACATGAATCTTCTGACCCTCAGATTTAGTTTGCTGTCTATAAGCAACATCTCCTTGAGGTTTCCATTCAGTTTGAGTTCTACTTAAATCTGATGCTAAAATAACTCCCAGTTCTCCTTTCTCTACTTTTATGCCTATTAAAGTTGTCATATAACAAAACAAAAATTCCACCCTTTTTAAAACTTTCTATTATAGTTACTTAAAAATGGTAACAAATACAAAGGTTTTTAAAGTAAGATAAAATCCTACTTTAACATGAAAATGTTAAAAAAACCTATAACAAAAGAGTTAGAGAAATATTATTAACTGATTGTAGATTGGATGCAGTTATATCAATGCCTTCTGGAGTATTCAAACCATATGCAGGAGTTTCTACTGTTGTTTTATTTTTTACGAAAGGAGAACCTACGCAAAATGTTTGGTTTTATAAAATGGAATCAGATGGTTTTAGTTTGGACGATAAAAGAACTTTCATAGATGGTAAGGGTGATATTCCAGATATATTAGAACATTTTAACAATAGAGAAAAAGAAAATCCAACTGATAGAAAAAAGAAATACTTCCTTGTGCCGATTAATGAAATTAAGGATAAGGATTGGGATTTAAGTATATCCAAATATCGGGAAATTGAATATGAAGAAATAGAGTATGAGAAGCCGAGTGTTATTAAGAAGAAAATTATTCAATTAGAAGAAGATATTCTAAAAGGATTAAATGATTTAGAGGTTTAAGATGAAAAAACAAAAATGCGAAATAAGAAACTTTGATGGATGTGTAGAGGTTTGTAAAAAAGTGGGAGAAAGTTTTTCTAATTGTGCACAGGCATGTTCGGTGGCTACTAAAAATCTATGCTCAAGAAAAACCAGTCTTTCAGTAGGAAGTCCCCATCTTAACACTAAGTATGAAACTGAACATAATCATGGATGGATTTTATTATTAATATTTATAATAGTTATAGGATTTATTTTGTGGAAGTTTATACTATAAACATTATTTTCACCAAAGATAAGCTTTAAAAGTAGCAAACTTTTAATAATTTTATAGATTATTAATATTAATAATAATTTATAATGGGCCTATAGGCTAGTGGTAAACCACCTCGTTTACACCGAGGATTCAGCAGTTCG
>CAZGSA010000009.1:0-19148 GCA_964528215.1 Candidatus Woesearchaeota archaeon | reverse complement strand
AGCAACTAAAAATTAGTTCTAGATTGGAATTCAAAAAGACAATTCTAACTTGAATTTCTTTATCCTCAATATCTGTAATTATTCTTTATGCTACTCCTCTACAAAACAAGAAATATTCAAGACATATTAATTAGTAAAAGAATTTGGGTTTGTAAAACTTCCCAAATTTATGTGTAAAAAGTAGGACATATGTCCTGACTTAGCACATTAAAAAATACTGCAACAAAAGTATTAAATATAAATCAAAAAGTTCTGTTAAACAAAATTCTGTTTTCTCAATTCCAGTTTTCTCACACTTAAAAAAATAAAATTACTCAAAATAGCAGTTCTTTAATTCTTCATCTTCATAACTCAAAATTCTATATGATAATTATACCACTTCTTAAAAGATATAGATTTATTTTAAAAACAATAATCTTCTAAAAACCTCTATTTTCCCTTAATTTAAAATCCTAATAACCTAAATTTCCTTAAAAAAATCAGAACAGCAAACTTTTTAAAGCTATTTTTTTAATACTTTCTATAAACAAACATTAAATAATAATAAGATAATATAGATAAGACCTGAGCAAGAACAAAAATACTCTTGTTTAATAAGAGACTAATAGGGATTACTAATATCAAAAATTACAAAAAACAACCCAGGAATAAAAATCAAACAAAATGGCAAAAGTAAGAATAAAATTAAAAAGCATGGATATTGACAAGCTCAATAAAATATGTTCACAAATTAAAGAAATAGCTAGCAAATCAGGAATCCCAATTTCAGGACCAATTCCACTTCCAACTAAAAAATTAAGAATAACAACTAGAAAATCTCCTTGTGGAGACGGAACAGCTACTTTTGATAATTTTGAAATGAGAATTCATTCAAGAGTAATTGACCTTCCTTCTGATGATAGAGTATTACATGCTATTATGAGAATTTATGTTCCAAGAGATATTACCATAAGAATAGAAATGAAAGAATAACTTCTAAATAAATTAACAAGTAAAATGTCTATATACAAATTATTAAATAAACTATCTGAAACACATCAGAAATTGATGGCAAGAGATTTATATCATCCTCTTGCAAATTTGGCTAGTGCTAAACCCGGTTGTAAAACTCTTAATGTACCTCCAGACCTTTATGAAAAGTACACCAAAAACCTCTTTTTTTAAGAATAGTAGATAGAAAAGCAGCTTAGTCACTCCTTTTTTAGACATATTTATTTCTCCATATATCTTCTCAATTATAAGCCATTCACCTAAACAGCTTAATAGTTTTATAGATTATTAGTTTACTTCTTTTTTTAAGGGCTAAAATCATTATAGAAAATTATATAAACCATCTAGTTTTAACCATATTAATTAAGTCCATGGGGTTTGCAAAAACCCCATGCTACACTTTTAAACTTCTAAAATGAGGAAAGTAGTGATTTATATTGATGGAAGTAATTTTTATTTTTCAGTAAAAAAGAGATTTAATGTTAAATTAGATATTGAAAAGTTTTGTAAAAAACTTGTTGAAGATAAGGAGTTAGTAAAAATTAATTATTACATTGCTCCCTTAACTCAAAAAACACACCCAGAACAGTATTTAGAACAACAGAAATTCTTTAGTGAATTAAGGGAAATAGATAAGCTGAACATTATTTTTGGAAGATTAGAAAAAAGAAATGGTAAGATTTTTTATGTTGAAAAAGCAAGTGATGTTAATCTTGCTTTAGATTTAGCACTTAATGCTGAAAAAGAAATCTATGATGAAGCTTATCTAATTTCTAACGACGGAGATTTTTCAGGAGCAGTTAAAGCAGCAAGAAATTTTGGAAAGATTGTTTTTTATGTTACAATTGGTAATAAAAAATCTATTTCACATTATCTAAAGAAAGTTGCATCTTCAACTTTTTATATTACAGAAAAATATATTGAATAAACTCTCAATTAGATATATCAACTACTCTTTTTCTTCTTCTTCTCCAAAAATATTTCCAGTTTTATTCAAATTCTTAATCATATCCTTATTTTCAGAAATCTCTTTATTTTGATTAACTAAAACAAGGCGGGCTTTAATAAATGCATCGCATAATTTAAGATTTAAAGGGCAACTTTTTTCACAAGCCTTACATAATGTGCACTCATAAACAATTTTTTCAAAAATATTATTATCAAGTATAATTGCCTTTCCCCTAGGACTATATTGTTCTTCTCTCATCACTTTTAAAACAGGACAAAGTTCCTTGCATAAACCACATCTAAAACACTTTTCAACAATTTCCCTTATCTCTTCTTTTGCATTATCAGATTCAATTGTCATTTTTAGTTTATATCCTATTTAATTTTCTCTCCCCATTATCTTTATCCTCTTCACTCTCCTGTTTTTTATTACTCCTAAGCCCAAATTTATTAAGCATTATCTTATTAATTATATCTTTTTCTTCATCACTAACTCTTTTTTCTGGTCTTGTTATAGGCTCTTTTGTTTTTTGATTTTTTAGAGCATCTAATCTCCATTTTTCTAACACTTCTGTTTCCTGAAAAGCTTCTTTCACTGGCTCAGATTTTCTAGGCCCTACTTGATTTGTCATTATTTTATGTATCTGGCTATAATCTTTAGTAGATTTTTCCGGTCTTCTAACAACCCGCCTTTGAACAGCCCTTGCCAGTTCTTCTACTTTTTTTCTTTTTTCTTCATCTAATTCAGAATCATAGGTAAATTCATAATCTTTTATTCTTTGATTAATTTGCTCTTTTTCTTTATCCAATTTAATATCTGTTTTTTTATTAATCTGCTCTTTTTCAACCTCTTTTCTCTGATTTTCAAATTTCTCAATTTCTGAAACTTCTTCTATAAAACTATTTAACTCTTGCTCAGGACTTTTTTCTTCTTTTATTATATCTTCTATAACATTTCTAGCACTTCTCTCTTCCCCAGAAGGCCTGATAAAAATTTTTCTTTCTCTTTTTCTTAAATCTTCTATATCTTTATTTAAATCAAGAGTATCTCTCCTATGAATCCTATTTATATCAATATCAATAACTTTTCTATTATTTAATTTAGAAAATGGATCATGTCTCATCTTCACCCTCTGAATAATCTTTTTCTCACTCTCATCTAAAAACTCTTTTCTATTTAATCCAATTCCATATTTACCTGGGCGTGCATTTGTCTTTTTAATAAAATCAAAAACCTTTTGTTTTTTACCGATTTCCTCATCCCTAAAAAAAGGGTGTATTATTCCTTCATCTAAAAAACCAAAAAAAGGAATTTTATTATTTTCTAAAAATATAATAAATTCTCCAAGCTTATCAAAAAAGAATTTTGGGTCTTCACAACTATAATACTCCTGAGAATATAATTTAAAATAAACATCTTGTTTAAATTTAAGAACCTCCCCATAATCTTTTCCTTTTATCTTCCCTCTATCTGAATCAAATTCGATAATTATATGATATTTCTCTGGTAAACCAAATAATTTTGAAACTTGTTTTGAGAAAAATTCTAACATAACAACTTCTTTTTCAAGTTTTAGTCTTCTTGCAATTGACAAGATTTCTTCTAAATCCTCTGATTGAAAAATTGAGGCAGTTCTCTTAATTTGAGGGATTATTTTTAAAGTAGCTCCAAGAATAATTCCAGTAATACCTTCCATTCCACAAACTTCCATTAAATCTGTCTTCCCTGTCTTCATTAATTCTCCTCTTCCATTTACAAATTCAATCTCATCTATCCACTCCTTTATTTTTCCATATTTTGCACTTCTATTTCCAGAAGCATTTGTAGCAATCATCCCCCCTATTGTTGAAATACCCCTATTACCTACATCTATTGGAAACTCAAATCCTACAGAATTTAATTTTTGGTTAAGCTCTTTTAAAGTAACTCCTGCCTGTGCATAAACTATTCCTTTTTTAGGATTAAAATTCAAAACCTTATCCATCTTACTCATATCCACAACTACAGAATTATTTGGAACACAACCTCCTACCAATCCTGTTCCAGCCCCCCGTGGAATAATATCTGTATGAATGGTTTTAATCAAGTTTTCAACCTCTTCACTATTTCTAGGAAAAATAACTCTCTCTGTCTTCCCTCTTATTCTAGATGAATCTGTAGTATAGCAAATATATTCTTTTCTTGTCATTCTTCTGTATTTAAAATAATTTGTTCTTCTTGACCAATTCTTTCTCCAAGAACCTCCTCTTCATCTTCTTTAAATTTTCTTTTAATTCCAAGTGCCAGAGCTAAAACCTCTGAGAATTCTAAGACTTCAATTCCAACTTCTTCTGCATTTCTTTTTAACAACTGATAATTTTCCATAGAACTTACAATTAATTTTTTAACCCCTGTTCTCTTTGCTTGCAATAATCTCTGTTTTGCTATTTTATCTGCTAAATCTGGATTTATTCTTTCCACCCCTCCACAACTACCACAACAAAAACTTCTTTCTTTTGTATCTTCCATTTCATCTATCTGATATCCAATTAATTCTAAAATTCTTCTAGGTTCACCATAAATTCCACAATATCTTCCAAGATAACAGGAATCATGATAAGTAACAATCTCTAGAGCCTTAAATTTGATTAATTTTGGTTTGCTTTCTAATTTACTTAAAATAATTTTCCAAATATTTTCAACTTTAATATTCCAATCTGGTAAAAATTCAGGATAGTTCTGCAAAAAAACCTTATAAGCTCCTGGGCTATTAGTAATAATACTTAAAACACCCTCTTCTTTAAAAATTTCAAAATTTCTTCTTGCTAATTTTCTAGCTTCCTGCTCATATCCTGCTTCAAATGCAGGTAATCCACTACAAACTTTTTTATCAATGGTTTTAAAATTAATTCCTAGTTTATAAAATATTTTTTTATAAAGTTCAAAGTTTTCTCTAAATTTAAAATAAGTTGTGCAACCAGGAAAATATAAAATATTACTTCTCCCAAATACTGAAAACATACCCATTTTTTACATTTTTTTATTGTTTATAGGTTTTTAAAAACAAATTCTCTTTTAAGCATATATATGATATTATGGATATTTTAAACAATATAGATTTATTAACAATTTTATTACTTAGATAATTCAGATTTTCATAGAGTGTTAACATCTCATAAATAATATCCTCCCTTAACATCTCATAAATAATATCCCTCAAGAATTTAGTATAAAGTTTCTTCTATATTTTCTCTTCAGATATCTCATCTTCATAACTTAAAGTTTTGTAAGATATGAGTGCTCTTCCTTAAAATTTCTAAATCTCTTTTAATGTCTCCTAAATTGAATATCAAATCTAGAAATTTTTACTGGTTCAATTATCCAATGGTTCTAAAAAAAAGAAATAAGCCCACCACAATCCCTGTAATAAAAACTAAAACTAAAAGAAAAAGAAGCATATCAATTTTAAATCTATAATCCTTATTTTTTCTCATTCTTATTAATTTCTGAAATCTCCTTGCTCTTTCCTCTGCCCATTCTTCAGGAGTCCATTTAACTAAGTGGCTAATTTTTTCCATAGAATATATTTAACAAAACAATATATAAATATTATTTCACTCATACAATCATAATTTAAAATCTATATTCTCAGCATTCTTAAACTAACTCTAACAATTCATCGGTTTTTTCATCTACACAAATTGAAATTTTAGACATCAAAAATATAAATCACCCTCATTAAAAAATATAAATTTTTTTAATTTAAATATAATTTCATCTTCTCATTGCAGATCTTATTATCCTCCAAGGACAACATAGTTTTATAAACAATAATCGCGTTTCAAAAATGAGATGAAAAAAGAGTTGTTCAAACATCCAGAGATAGAATATTCAAAAACTTGTTTTTTAAGCAATTTTCCTCCAAAAGAGTGTGGTATAGCTACTTTTACAAAAGACCTTTCTAATGCAATGGACAAGAGGTTTAACCCTCGATTAAAATCTAAAGTTATTGCACTAAATGCAAGTGATGATTTTTATAACTATCCTAAAAAAGTAATTATGAATATAAATAAAGAAGATATTGACAATTATATTCATATTGCAAAAAAGGTAAATGAATCTGAAAACATAAAACTCGTCTGTGTTCAACATGAATTTGGGATTTTTGGAGGAGATTATGGAAGCTATTTAATCCCTTTTTTAGAAACAATAGAAAAACCAGTTGTTGTAACTTTCCATAGTGTTTTACCAAATCCAGATGAAATGAGAAAAAAAGTTATAAATGCCATTGCCTCAAGGTCCTCTGCAATAATCGTCATGGCAAAGATTGCAGTAGATATCTTAAATAAAGATTATGGTATTGAAAAAAACAAAATTCATGTTGTTCCTCATGGAATCTCTGATGTCCCATTTCAATCAAATGATTTTCAAAAAAAGAAGTTAAACCTAGACAACAAAATTGTCTTATCAACCTTCGGTTTGCTAAGCAGAGGAAAGGGCATAGAATATATGATTAAATCACTTCCCCCCCTTGTAAAAAAATATCCTAATCTCCTTTATCTGATAATAGGAGAAACTCATCCGGTAGTAAGAAGAGAAGAAGGAGAAGAATACAGAAACAAACTAGCAAATCTTGTAAAAAAACTAGGTTTAAAAAACAATGTAAAATTTTATAATAAATACCTAAGCCTCCAGGAAATAATAGATCATCTTATAGCAACAGATATTTATATTTGCACTAATCTTGAAAAAAATCAAATAACTTCTGGAACTCTTGCCTATGCACTAGGTTGTGGAAGAGCAATTGTATCAACTCCAAGCATATATGCAGAAGAAGTATTAGCAGAAAATAGGGGAATTTTAGCTAAATTCAAAAATCCTAAATCTTATACAAAAGCTATAGAATGTATACTCTCAGACTCAGAATTTAAAAAAGATCTTGAAAAAAATGCCTATGCTTATAGCAGGCCAATGACTTGGTCAAATGTAGCTTTTCGTTATCTGAATATTTTTAATCAAGTAGTTCAATTAAGGGATGAGGTAACTGAAAAATTCCCAAAAATAAAATTAAATCATCTTCAAAATATGACTGATAATTTTGGAATGATACAATTTGCAAAACATTCCACACCAGATATAAATTCTGGATACACATTAGATGATAATGCACGAGCTTTAATATTTTCAGTCCTACATCATAAGTTATTTGGTTCTCCTCAATCAAGAGAACTAGCAGAAACTTATCTTAAATTCTTAGAATATACTCAGGAAGAAGATGGAAATTTTAAAAACAATCATAAAAATGAAGAAGAAATTTTTAATTCGCATAGTGAAGATTCATTTGGAAGAGCCTTATGGGCTTTAGGATACACTATTAACAAATCAAAACATCAGGATTTAAAAGATAAATCAAAAGATTTATTTGACAATGCACTAGACAACTTACATAAACTAGAATCTCCAAGAGCAAAAGCATTTTCATTAACAGGACTAATTTATTACTATAAAGAACATGAAAAACCAGAAATTCTTTTAATAATTAAAAATCTTGCAGAAGACTTAGTAAAATTATATGAAGAGGAATCTTCAGAAAATTGGAAATGGTTTGAATCCTGTTTAACTTACTCAAATGCTAAACTTCCTGAAGCACTTTTTTTAGTCTATGAAATAACAAAAGATAAAAAATATCTTGAAGTAGCTAAAGAATCTCTTGATTTTTTATCAAACACTGTTTTTGTAGATGATGCTTTAGCACCAATTGGACAAAATGGATGGTATAAAAGAAATGGGGAGAGAGCTTTTTTTGACCAGCAACCGCTTGATGTTTCAGCAATGGTTCAAGCCTATCTAACTGCATATAGATTAACAGAAGAAGAAGATTATTATAAAAAAGCCATCCTAGCATTTAATTGGTTTTTAGGTAAAAATCACCTTAAACAAATGATATATAACGACAGCACAGGTGGATGTTATGATGGTTTGGGAAAATTCTCAATTAATTTAAATCAAGGAGCAGAATCAACAGTCTCTTATTTAATTGCAAGAATTTTTCTTGAAGAGTTGAAGAGAAGTAAGAAGGGATAATATCAATAATCCCTATATCTAATTATTAATTAAATCTCACCATATTTTGAATATTATTCATACTAGATTATAAGCTACTTATCGGCACAACTTGATACATTTAGAAGTTATATCAAAATATACCTAAGATTAAGACCACTGTGCCCCTAGATAACATATCTCATACATTTTTTACACATAAATTTGGGAAATCTTATTAATCCAGATTATCTATTAATAACTCTAACCATTTTAAGTATAAATGTGGGTATCTTCTATAACAGATTATTAGATATTGAGAGTAAAGGGAATCAGGTTAAAATTGTCCTCCTGAATTTTAATTCAAAACTAATTCCTAGTTGCATAGGACATATATCTCATTATTATGCTCAAATTACAACCACTTCAAACCATTAAAATCAAACTTAAAATCAATAACACTTCTTCCAAATGCCTTTTTTAATCTCTTTTTATTATGTGTAAAAAACAATAAACTACCACCCCCTCCACTTCCACACATTTTTGCAGCGACTGCACCATTATTCCCTGCTTTCTTAATAAATTTATCAGCAGTAACTCCAATAGTTATTTTATGCAATTTATCTCTCTGTTCTGTTTCCTCATTCATCAGTTCTGCAAACCTATCTAAATCTTTTTTTAATAAGGCATTTTTCATATCAATTGCAATCTGTTTTAATTTAATTAAATTTTCAACATTTTTACCTTTTTTCAGATTATCAATTGCAAGCTTGTTAGTATGTCCTGAAAAATGAGGCGTTCCCATATAAACTAAAACTAATTTGCTCTCTAATTCCCTAATAAAATTTTTAGATAAATTTAATTGAGTTATATTAACCTTATCTTTTTTAAATTCTAAAAAATTAATCCCACCAAATGCAGCAGCATACTGGTCTTGCTTGCCCCCAACCAGCCCCATTGCCTGTTCTATTCCATAGACTTGTTCTGCTAAAACTTTTTTATCCTTTATCTTACTTATCAAGGCCAACCAAACAAGATTCATAACTCCACTAGTCCCAAGACCAGAAGAAGTTGGAATATTTCCAGAATATTCTAAACCAACTTTCTTATTATCAGAATTTAAACTTCCAGTAACATACCGGTTAATTGCAGCATTTAAAACAGCTCCCCCATGAGTATGTGTAAAAGGATAAATATCAGTAGTTCCTCCTGCAAAATCAATTCTAACTGGGGCCTTTACCTTTTTTATCATTTTTTTAATATCTGTTGTTTAGTTTATTATTAATATCTTATTATATTTAATCTTTTCTTCTCTATAACACTCTATTTCCTAGGTTATGGATACACTTCATACCCCCTCACTTATCAATAATGCAGCCCCTAAACTACCGGGATGATTTAATCCAGTCCATTTAATCTTAGCCTTAGAAGGTATAAGTAAATATTTTTTTACATAATTCTTAATATCAACTAAAAATAAGTTTCCAGTATCCCTCATCCCACCACTTAAAATAACAACTTCTGGATCAAAAACATTAATCAAACTAGCAATTCCCATCCCAAGATATTCACTACTTTGATTCAAAATATTTTTTGCTTTCTTACTTTTCATTAAAAGCAATTCTTTTATCATTAACTCTTTTCCAAAAGCTTTTTTACAATCTTTTCTAGTTTTTTGCCAGAGATATTCAAAATTTTTGCCATTATCCAAAATAATATGCCCTAATTCTCCACCATAACCCTCTCCACCAGTATATAATTTCCCATTAATGATAACTCCTCCTCCAATTCCAGTTCCCAAGGTCAAAATAAAAAAATTCTTCTTCTTACATCCCAGTTTAGATTCTGCAACAGCAACACAATTTGCATCATTTTCAATTTCTACTCTAACTCTAAATTTTTTTTGAAGATAACCTTTTAAATCAAAATTACGCAAATTAAGATTAGGAGTTTCTTTAATAACTCCATTTTTTAAAGGCCCTGGACTTGCAACACCGATTCCCTTAACATCTGAACTCATTAAACTTTTAACTGTCTCAGTCAAGACTTCTATTATTTCTTCTTTATTTTCAGGAGTTTTTTTCTTAACATATTTCAAAATTTTATTGTTCTTTACAATAGAAACTCTTAAATTTGTTCCTCCTAAATCAACAGCAATTATTTTTCCACCCATTTTTTGTTTTTCTTTTTTGTTTATTAGCTTAATATATATTGTTTATTTCTATTATACAGATAATGCCCTTCTATTTCTCATCTTCATAAAACCCTATTTTATGTATTATCAACATATTCATACTTTTTATCTACATCTTCTTATTCAATAATACCTAATCTTCTTTTCTTTAGCATTAAATATATTAAATTATTAACATTTATCATTTTATTAGGTTTTTTAGTTATTAATATCTTTTCTTAAACAATCTCTATAAATTATTTTTATCTATTTCCTCCCATATTTATCTTCTAATCTTATTTCATCTTTTTCATCAAATTTACCATAAGAAACTTCTAAAACCTCTACTTTTTTTGTTTTTGCAATAATACGATGAGCTTGCATTTTTTTTATTTTAACTAACTCACCTTTTTTAATCTTTTTTTTCTTATTACAAAGTTGAACATAACCTTCTGTTAGAAAATACCAGCTCTCAATCCTTTTTCTATGTTTTTGCAAACTTAATTCACTATGAGGATTAACACTCAAAATTTTAACAGTGCATTTTTTATTTAAAACAAACTGCTTAAAGTCTCCCCAAGGCCTTTTAACAATTTTCATTTTCACCTCTTTAGATTTACCTCTCTTAACATATTATAAAAGAAAAACTTATTTTAAATATCTTTGTGTTGAATCTATCTTCTATAATTATAATATCTTCCCCACAAGTTAGTATAAATCTCCCCCTATATCTTATTTAACTTTTAAGCTAAACAAAACAATTCTCAAGACTTCTCCCTATTACACCCCTCAAAATCATATCAAATAGGAATACTATTTAATCCCTATAGTTAGATTATCAAAAAACAAGGTGCCACTCAATAATAAATTATAAAATTATCAATTTTAGACATATTAAAATCAAGCTATTTAATCAATTCTCTTAATTTTTTTTCAGGATTTTTAGATTTTGTAATTGCACTAGATATTGCAATTCCAGATGCACCCAGATTCATAGCAACCCTAACATCTTCTTTTGTTTTTATACCAGCTCCAACTAAAAAATCAGATTTGAGATTTTTTGCAATCTTTTCAATCATCTCAGGTCTTGCCTTGCTTACAGAAATCTTTCCTGCAACTAATTCAGGAGGTTCATAAATAAGATAATCAACACCAAGTCTCTTAATCTTTTTTGCCTCTTTCAAACTTCTTGCAAAAACAGCAGTTTTAAGTCTTACTTGCTTACACCTCTTAATAGTCTTTTTAAGAACAAAAAAACTAAGTTTGTGTTCAGAATGATTTAAAAAACTGCCTTTTGCTTTATCTTTTTTAACAGCTTCTGGGATAATATAACCAGTATATCTCCCTGGTTCAAAATAATCAACATGCTCTGCAAAAACTCGAAGCTTAGTTGCCTTAGCAACTTCATAAACATCACTAGCTTGCACACCTACAATAATATTTTTATCAACTCTCTCAATAGCTTTTGCTAATTTAACAACATCTTTGCCCTGTTTATAAGTTTTAAAATTAATAATTACAATAGGTTTCATTTTTTCTTCTTTTTTCTTTCTTTCTTAACCTTAGTTCTTTTTGTTTTTTTTGTCTTGTTTTTTTTCACAACTTCTTTTTTTGGTCTTTCCACAATTCTCTTAGGTTTAGATAAGAAAAAGAATATAATCAAATAAATCAAAGAAAATATAAAGCTAATTATAAGATAAAGCGGAATTATAATAAATATAAACATAAAAACTAAAAATTCTTCATTTCCTAATAAAAGAAAAATAATATTATGCAAAACAACCAAAACTACCCAAACTAATATAATCCATAATAATTTTCTCACATTTAATAAAAACAATGATTTTAATAATTTCATTTTATTTCTTTTTTTATTATTAATATTTAAATCTTAATACCTCCTAACCCTTAATGCTTAATCACTTCAGCTACCTAACATCAGATTTTATCTTTTATCTGTTATTAATATCTATTTTAAGCAAGAGGTGTTTATTTGCTCCAAACCTCTTTTTTAAGTTTTTTAGTTATTTCCATAGGATCTTTTGCTTGCCAGACATTTCTTCCAATTGCAAGTCCTGCACAACCTGCAGATATAATCTCTCTAACTTGTTTAATAAGTTTTTTCTCATCTTTTTTTACACCTCCAGCAATAACAACCTTTGTCTTGCCAGCATTTTGAACAGCCCATTCTAAATCTTTCTTCTTTCCCTCATATCTTATCTTAATAATATCTGCTCCGATTTCTAAACCAACTCTTGCAGCATAGGCCATAAGTTTTATTTTAGATTTACCATTAATACTACTCCCACGAGGATAAATCCAGGCAATAACTAAAATACCCTTTTTCTTAGCTTTTCTCTGAATATTAGCAAACTCTTTTAACATCTTGCTCTCATGCTTACTTCCAAGATAAATAGTATAACCAACCCCTACTGCGCCAAGATTTAGTGCTTCTTCAACAGTGCAAATCTGTCTTGAAATCGGCTCTCCCTTAACTAAATTAGTTTTTCCATTTAATTTTACAATAAGAGGCACATTACTTTCTTTAATCTCCTTAAGATATTTTGATGCAATTCCTTTTTGAAAAATCAAACCACTATATCTGCCTTTTTTAGCAATATCAATAATATATTTTGGGTTCACATTTTTATCATTAAAATCTTCTGGTCCATGTTCAAGACCCTGATCATAGGCTAAAAAAAGAGCTTTATTTTTTTTAAAGACTTTTTTCACACTCTCCATTCTCTTTTGATTTTCTAAAACTTTTTTCTGCAATTTTTCAAAATCAATCTTTTCTTTATCCTTAATAAAAAGTTTTATATTATCATTATCTGGATCTCGTAGCAATTTTTTCATTTTTTCTTTTTATTTATCCTCCTTTTCTTTTTAAATAAGTTTTAGATTATATAAATCATTTCAATCTCATTTTTATTAAATTATTTGCATCTTATCCTATAAACCTCAATTTTAATGCATAAATTAAAAGACCAAACCCTACTAATAAAAACAATATAGCTAAAACTATTAAAATAATTTCTATTGTAGTTAGTTTTTCATTTTTCATCTTATCCTTCAAGAGCAGCAAGGATATTTATTCCTACGCTAGCAAATAAAACCCCAAAATTCGTTAAATAATCCAACCAATTAAAACAATCAGTCTGTGTGGACTTAAAAACCCAGTTAAGCAAGACTAGTAAGATTATAATTGCAAGTATTATATTTAACATTTGTGACCTTCTCATATCCAGTTCATTATATTTATTATTATTAAGATCATTATAATCACTATACCGGCTGCGATTCCTATCTTCTGAAGTATTGCTATAAGTTTTCTACTCATCATTTCAATCTCATTTTTATTAAATTATTTTTAGCTCCAAAATGTCTGATAACAAACTCTCCTTCTTTTAATCCTAATTTTAGACTTTCTAAAATTGATTTTCCAACAATCTGACCTGCAACAAAACCAGATGCAAAAGCATCTCCGGCTCCAGTTCTCTCAACTACCCTAATTTTGTTCGGTCGAAGGCTGTATTTTTTCACACCATCAAAAGCCTGAATTTTCCTATTTTTATCTGTAATAACTACAATCCCTTTTTTATCAATTAGTCTATGCAACTTCTCAATAATGTTCTTATCACCCTTACTCTTAGTTAACATCTCAGCTTCCTCTTTATTTAATATTAAAACATCTATTAGTTTTAATAAACTTGTTAGATTCTTTCTCCTAATCAAATACTCACTTGGATTAAATGCAATCTTTACTCTGCTTTTTTTAAGAATACTTGCAATCTTTTTCTGAGTCTCAAAAGTCTTTCCTAAGGAAGATGAATAATAAATCCATTTAGTCACGATTTTATTTAGTTTAATATCCTGAATACCCAAATAATCATTAATTCCCTTATAAGTCAAAATAGTTCTATTGTTTTCCCTACTATCTAAGATAATAGAATGTCCGCTAATATGGTTCTTCTGAATTTTTCCTAAAAATCTAACATTCTCTTTTTTCATTAGATTTAAAATAGATTGTCCATTTAAATCATCTCCAATTTTACTAATCCATCCTGTCTTTAATCCTAATCTAGAAAATGCAACAGCAGTATTAGTTCCTCCTCCCCCTACATCAAAACGCATATTTTTCAAAAGAATCTTACTTCCAGTAGGATAACACATATTCCCTTTTTTTTCAGCAACATCTGTATCTACAAAAATATCAACCACTGCACTTCCAAAAGTAACAACATCAAACATATTTTCAACCTCTTTTTGTTTTATTTTTTATATTGATAATCTCTAATCTATTTAAGTTATAAAGATGAGCTTGTTATGTAGCTAATCTTGTATTAAGTTATTAGCATTTATTATCTAGTTTTCTCTTCTTCATAACATCCGACTCTATTAGTTATCAGTATTTATTATTTATCTCAATAACACTTTATTAAATTATTAGTATTTTATATTTATTTATATCTATCCCCTTATTTTTATGCGAGGATATTTACTTACTTCTCATCTTTATAATCTTAGACTTAATAGATTATTAAAATTTATTGTCTTTTATCTCTTTCTCTTCTTCATCATAAATTCTAATATTATAAATTATCAACATATTTATCTTTTTTTAATTCCTTCTTTAATTAGAAAGATTTATGTAATTAAAAATGTTTTCATTTACAAACCTTTTAAAAAAGTTTGAGCCAAACCAAGGTTTTAACATAAATTTAAAATGAATAAAAAAATATTAGTGATTATTGCTCATCCTGATGATGAAACAATCTGGATGGGTGGAACTCTTTTTAGATATAAAAATCAATGGGATACAACCATAATAAGTCTATGTCGAGCTGATGATAAAGACAGAGAGCCCAAATTTAAAAAAGCTTGCGAGATTTTAAATGCAAATTGCTTCATATCCAACTTAGATGATGAAGGAAAGAAGATAAATCTAAAAGAAATTAAAAATAAAATAGCAAGATTCATCAAAAAAGACAAAACATATGATTATATCTTTACTCATGGGAAAAATGGAGAATATGGACATCAAAGACATATTGAAATTCACAATGCTGTAAAAGAAATGCTAAAAAAGAAAGAACTGACAGCAAAACAAGTTTTCTTTTTTTCTTATTTAAAAAAACAAGACAACTATCAAGGATTTTGTATATATAACTCAAAAGCAACTAAACTTATAAAGCTAAAAAATTTTGAGTTGTTAAGAAAAAAACATTTAATTAAAGATGTTTATGGTTATTTGAAAGGTGGTTTTGAAGAAAAAAGTTGTAAAAAAATTGAAGCATTTGATATAAAATAAAAGTATCAATAACAATAAATTATAATTTTACAAAGAGGATTAACAAATAAAAATCATCTGAATAACATAGAATAACAATTGATATTAAAATAAATAAAACAAATAAAAATGAGATGTCTAGTACTTTTTCCTTATCCTGTTGAATCTGATGGTGTAAGCCTTCAAGGAGATATGTTTTATAAAGGACTTTTAAAAAACAAAGTTAATGCAATTCCATGTCATTTTAAAGAATCTATTCAAAAAGAATTTTGTTTAAGACAACTAAAACCAAATGTTGCTTTTGGAATTGGATATTGGGGAAATGTTCCTGAGATTATCCAAGAACCTTTAAGACATGGAGTAAAACCAGTTCCATGGTTTAATGCAGATGGATGGGTTGCAAATTATCAGTATGAATTTAATCAACTAGAATTAATGTTTACTACAAGTGAATGGGTAAGAAGCATCTATGAAAGAGATGGAGTTGATGTATCCAAAATAATCCCCATGCATATTGGAATAGATACAGATTTATTCAGACCAATACAAAATAAAGAAACAAACTTAGCAGTAAGAAGAATGTTAGGAGTCAAAGATTATGAAAAAATGATTCTAACAATAGGGGGAGATGTTACTTCCAAAGGAGCTCAGGAGATTATGAAAGCATTAGCAGAAGTAGATAAAGAATTTAAAGATTGGAAATATGTTTGTAAATCTTGGCCAAGTGAATGTGCTGGGGAATGGAGAGAAAAAGAAGAAAGACTAGCAGAAGAACTAGGAATTTCAAATAAAGTTATTTTTCTTGACGATACTTTTAGTCAGGAATTCATGGTAAATGTTCTTAATGCTTGTGATATTTATGCAGCACCTTCAAGAATAGAGGGTTTTGGAATGATACAAGTTGAAGCAATGGCTTGTGAAAAACCAGTTATTTCAATAAATAAAATGGGTCCTTGTGAAACAATTATACACAACAAAACAGGATTACTTGCAGAACCTGAAAAAGAAGTTATTTTAGAAGAAGAATGGGCCTATCCTCATATGGGATTTACAACAAAGCAAATAATCAAATTTGATAAACCAAAAACATTTGGATATAGGGCAAATATAGAAGATTTAACAAAATATCTTTTAATTCTTTTAACAGATGAAGAATTAAGAGAAAAAATGGGAAAAGCAGGAAGACAACATACTATTCAAAACTTAGATTATCGTCATATTTCTCAAAAAATATGGGAAATAACAAAACAAAAACTAGGATTAGAATAAATTAAATCTATTTAAAAAATAGATTCCTCCTTGCATTAAAACTATTATTAGTGAAAAGAATAAAATGTTTCTTCAATAATCTCTTAAAAACAAATGAACACAAGAGTAAAAAAAATTTATATTGAAAACATATCAAAACTACTAAAAATTATGGTTTTTAATTCTTAACATAAAATTCCTAATATTTTTAAGATAAAATTTCCTCCTACATCTTATTACGCTTTTAAACTACGCAAAACATTTCTCCATACCACTTATCTCTATTCATCAGCATAACTCAAAACATTATAACTTACTGATACCACATTCTAAAAAACATAAATTTCTTCTTAATCTAAATCAATTTCTAATAAGATTTAACTTCTTCTGTATTTTACTAATACTAATTTTCTTAACAGTAGTTATATTATCTCCTGCACCAGAATATAATAAAATATCTTTCTCATTTTCATCTAAGACAAGTCCTGTAGGAAATATAACTCTCTTTGCTTCATAACCTCCAATCTCATGATTCTTAAATGGAAAAAGAATTGGAACTTCAGATTTAGCAAGAATTTTCTCAGGATTTTTTAAATCTAAAAGTGCAACTCCTGCACAATATATTGAGTCTTCAAATTTTATTTCTCCAGAAATAAAATTCCTTATCTCCATTCTATCAATTATATAATTTACTACTGAACTTTTTCCAGCTTCTAAAACTCCATGATAGATAAATAACCACCCCTTTTTAGTTTTAATAGGAGGAGGGCCTGCTCCTGTCCTGCCATAATCCCATTCCCCTCTTTTTGCTAATGAAATAGACTTCATTCTACCCCAAGAAATTAAATCGTTTGAATAAGCTATCCATATATGTGGAGGGCTAAATCTAAAATTACTCTCTGGTCTATCAAAAATAACATATTTATTTTTTATTTTCTCAGGAAATAAAACAACATCCTTGTCTTGTTCTCCAAAAATAATTCCTAAACGCTTCCATTTATTTAAATCTCTTGAAACAGCTAGACTTGTAGAAATATTATCTGTTCTTGACAAGCTAACATAAGTCATATAATAATAAGGACCTAGTTTTGTCAGTCTTGAATCTTCAACACCTAATTCTCCATTACTAGAAATTCCAAAAAAACTAGGAGAAGAGTCAATAGATTGAATATTAAACCCACTAGAATCTAAAATCACTTTTCTTAAATGTGAAATAAAAGTCAATCTTTTAGTTCCATCTCTAAACACAAAATCTAAATCAGAAAAAGATTCTATTGAACTCTTAGAAAACTTCTCTATTTTTAAAATATATTTATTTTTTCCAACAAGCAAAGGAGAATAACAATATTTTTCATCGTTTGGTTTTTTTAATCTTTCTATCACTCTTACAAAAAGAACTATATCTCCATTTTTATCTCTAACTGCTGAAGGATTACAAGTCCCTATAACTTCAAGAAACTCAGAGCTAGGAGAAATATCTTTTGGTTGTATTAAAATACGCTCTCTTTTTACTTTTACCATTTTTTTCTTGATATTTATTATTTAAATTCTTTCTTATTAATGTCTTATTCTATTTAATATCTTCATGAGCTCAGATTTTTTTTATAAGGTTATATTCTTAATATTTTATTATTTAAATATTTTTCATTTATTTATATTATGCAAAATATATTTGCTTGCTATTCATCTCCATATCCTTACATTTTCTAAGTTATTAGTATTTGTTGTACCTCTCATCTATAACTTATTTTTCTTCCTTATAGGGTTATATTCTTAAGATTTATTTTAATTATTAATATTTTATTATTTAAATATCTATTATTTATTTAAACCATGCAGATTATATGGTTTGTTTCTCTTCTTAATAGCATTATATTCTATTGATGACTTGCATTAATATTTATCTCTATTTTTTTATTAATATTCTCTTCTGTATAACCTCTCAGTTTATAAATTATTAATAGCAGGTTTAATTACCAATCTTAATATTTATATCAAACATCTCTTTTTTTTAAATGATTCATAGGCAGCAATATACATTCCAGCATTCCAAGCTTGTAATTGTCCATAAGATTTTTTTGTTAAAGGATTTATCCATTCTGGAAAATCTCCTTTTAAATTAGCCTCTGCAAGTTTATCTAAAGCAATCTCTGCTTCTCTAAACTTCTTTGTTTTAATCAAAGCTAAAACATAAAATCCTCCGATATAAGTCCATATTCCTCCGTTTAAATAATTGTAAGGTTTTCTTGCATCACAATCATTAAAATAATCCTCCCAATATTTGCTATCCTTTTTTATAGGTGGATAAATTGCCTTGACAGGATAAATTTTGTCAATCTTTTTTTTCTTAATATAATCTAAAATTTTATTAGCTTTTTTCTTATCTGTTAATTCAAAAACAATAGCAAGTAAATTTCCAAGGCTATCAAACCACCCTCCAATTTCCTTATATTTATTATGATTTTTCCATCTATATG
>CAZGSA010000008.1:0-20156 GCA_964528215.1 Candidatus Woesearchaeota archaeon | reverse complement strand
TGTTGTCTTATTTATGTTATGCAGATGATATCCTGTTATGCTTTTCATCTTCATAGCACAATATTTTATTGATTATCAGTTTCTTTATTATCTCCATTTTACTGAGGCACTCTTACTCCAGGAGGAAATACAACACTTTTTGATGCAAATATAAATTTGTCCAGAGTTTCTCTATTGGTTAAAACATAAATTGTTGTTCCTTCTGCTTGTTTTTTCTTTTCAACTTTTAATGCAGGATAATACATCATATAAGTCATTGTTTCACTATCTCCATAGCGAGCCTCAAAGTTTGAGATTGAACCTGCAATCATAATTAGATTATATAAATCTGAATTAATATCTGTCTTAATGAATTTATAAGATTCTGTTTTTTGTTTTGTAGTTTCTAGGTCTGCCTCAACATTAACAATTATATTATTTGGAATTATTTCAATACTAATATTTGCATCTTTTGCAGAAACAATATAACCTTCTTTTTCAAGAGAATTCTTAGCAGAATCTAAACAACCCTGGATTTTAGTTTTTGAATATTCTTTTAATTCTTTCTCAATACTTTGTTTTAGCAATGGTTTTTGCATAATACATTTTTTATAATATTCATCACTATAGCAAAGATAATCTACTTTATTATTTTCATATAAATAATAATTTTCAGGAGAAATACTTCCTCCTTGAACACTGATTATTTCAATCCCTTCTTGCATAGAATCTCTAATACATTGTTTAAGATTTTCTATAGGAGATTTTCCAGATAAAACAGAAGTAAAACTTGCTCTGTTTATATATAGTAAAACTAATACAACTACAATTACAAGTGCAAGGATAATAAATATAGTTGTTTGCGCCTTCTTTTTTTCCATTTTGTTCTTTTGATATCTTTGTATTTATTATTTAATACAATACTTTTTTTTGATTACACCTTTTTAATGTTTTTCTAACGATAATCTTGTTTATAAATTTAATTTATTTAAAAAAACAAATCATAAGGCCTTATTTTTAAGATTCCTCCTTTTGTTTCAAATTTATCCTGACACTGGATATAATATGTGCTTATTCTCCAGTCGCCAATATGTTCATATCCATCTCCTGCCATAATCGTGGCATTTTCATAAATAAAATTACGAGTAAAATCATATCTGCATTCAGCTTCTTCATCTGTCATTATTTTTAATCCTGCATCATAATATGCTCTTGTAATCTTTGGACCATCATCATCAACTCTTATTCTAAAAGTAGTAGTAGCTGTAGCTATATTTCCTGCAGCGTCTTCACATTTAAAATTTAAAATATATTTCCCCTTTGTTAAAGTTGATAAATCATAAAAATGAAGATTAGAATCTGTTTCTGTAAATATGTCTGAATATCCATTACCTTCCCATTCACAATGAGACTTGCCATCTTCAGCACCACCACTTGTTTTAAGTTTGAGTTTGACTGCAAAAGGCTCTACATTGCTAATTATTACTTCATTGTTTTCAGGACTTATTTCATCAATTGTTAGTTCACTGCTTGAAGTAATTAATTCATACTCATAACTTTCTTTCATAACATTTGCATTTTCAGAAGTATCTTTACATTTAAAATAAAAAATACTACTATTTGTTAATCCTGTTAAAGTAGTCTCGCAAGGCAATCCAAACACAGTATAATCTTCAAGATCCTGAGTACATTCCATTAAATTTTCCATATCTTCATAGGACTTATCAGTTTTACTCCACTTACAGGTTGCAGGTTCATTAACATAAACAGTTACTGCTTTATCTTCAACCCCATATTCAATAAAATCCCCATTAACAGGAATTGTTTTTCTTATTCTAGGAGCAGTTAAATCCGGTCCAGGTTTAATGCAAGTTTTAATTTCAAAAGGTTTAGGATTTACAACTCCATTAAGATTTTTGCATCTGACATAGAGTTTAAATTGGCCTAGTTCTTTGACTTGTTCATCTGTTAAATTATATTGATTTTTAAATGCTTCAGGACTTGGAAAAAACAAATCCATCTTATGATAAGGTAGATAAGAAGTTGGATGATTTTCATCAAAATAATCTAATAATTCATCATAAGATTTTGAAGCATCACCATCTAAATCTACCTTACATTGAGCATATTGCAATTCTCCATCTGTGTTTAGGATTTTAATACCAATTCTAACAGTAGTATAGGCTTCTATACAATCATTATCCTCATCTCTTATTTCAAATCCATCTGGCATTATATTTTCATATTTATATTCCTGGCTGGGGATATAAATCTCTTTTTCTGTATCTTCATATTCCCATGGTTTTATTATAGGGACACTTGTATTAATATTTTTTTCAGTGCATAAACTATCTCCTGTCCCTTCATTAATTAACTGGCAGTTTAAACCAGAAGCTTCACACCTATATTCAGTGCAACCTGTTTCCTGATTGCAATTATCACAATCTCCATTTGCCGGAGGCTCCCAGGCATAACAACCAAAATCAACATGATTTTTTTTAATACTCATTCCAAATAAGAATAATAATACTATCCCTATGACCATTAGAATTATGCTTCCCATCAATAGCCCTATTCCTGCAATTACTCCTCCAATTAATTGCCCTGGACTTAACCCTAAAATTGTTTTTAGTTTATATTCAGAACTTATTCCTGCCTTAACACTAGCAAGACTCTTAGTATATTTAGCAAAATCAACATTTTGTGGAGCAGTATTATCAACAGCAGTTTCTAAATCCTTTCCATCTAACCCTTCTGTGATTATTTTAGTTAGCAATGGGCTTCCCAATGCACCAGGAATTTTTGCTAAAACTGAAGTTGGTGTTCCTGTTTCATCTAATTCATCTGAAGAAACTTGCTCAGATTCTAAAAATTGGAAACTGCCAGGATTTGCAGGACTAGAAGGTTTAACTCCTACATTTCCAAGAAATTTATTTAATATTGTTTTTGATAATCTTCCTGGATTTTTCCAACTTGCCTTTATACTATAACCTCCTTCACTAATATCTCCTGCATAATTTACATAAGCTCCACAATCTCCTAAACTAATGCAAAATTCATTCATTTCCTGAGTAAATTCTTTTGTATGGCACTTACAATTAACTTTGCAACTGCATCCAAAAATACCACAAGCCCAAATTTCAGTGCATCTTTCACTAGCAATTTTACAAATAGCATCTGCAGAACTTTTTGTATCTTCTGCTGTAGAAGAAGCTGCATCTTCTTCACTCATATCTGGAATTAAATCAAATCCAGGAGGATATTTTGGAAGACAAGTATCAAATTTAAATTGGTCCCCCATATTTATGCTTTTAATAAAACAATCTGGATTTTTATTACATTCTTCTTTTATTTTGCTGTTATTTTTACTATCACTCTCTAAATTATTATAATCTAAACAACTTCTCCAGGTATTAATTCTGCAAGTAGCTTGTGAAATTTTTCCACCAGATTCAATAGGAGTTTTTGTCTCAACACAAATCTCATTTCTATAATCATCACAGGGTTCAACTTTTTCCTGACCAAAATAACAATAATGTTTAAAGTGTCTGCTACCAACTATATCTCTACTATAGACTCCTGCTCCTCCTTCATCTTTTTCAGAACCAATATTTCCTTCATAAACACACCAACTTTCTCCATGCTTTCTTTCCCCATCCTCTGTATCACAATTAATGTCTCTACAAACAGAATTTCCAAATGAATCTTTTCCACAATAACTTCCTTTAAAAAAATTACAATCATTAGAGATATCTTCTGGATTTCCACAAGAATCAAAATAATAAACATCTTCTTCACCTTCTAAACACCCCTGAGAATCTTTAGCAGTGCAATTGCTTACTTCTGAACAAAATACTTCTGGAGTAAAATAAGAATTTTCTTCAGCTTTTATTTTATATATAGAATTACAATCATCTAATGTAGTATATTTGCATTTATCCTCATTTAATAAACAAGCACCTTTTATATCAGAAGAGGTAATTAGTATACATTCTATTTCTGATTTAATACTGTTTCTAAAATCCATGGGAAGCCCTAAAAATCCTGCCTCAACTTCACAATTTGCAGAAGTTGTCCAAATACTCTGGTCTCCTAAAACACAACATGCTTTTTTACACTCTCCTAAATTACCACAAGTCTCTTTTTCAAAAATCCCATTACAATCTCTTTCAGGAGTATTTTCACTGCATAATCCTGATTCTGGGCTAATACAACAGCCTGTTCTGCAATAACTTGTTTTATCGCAACTTGTTGGAGATTTTCTAACATCTTCTTTACATTGAGAATTAGGAACTTGTTGACAATTATTTCCATCTACAGTCTCCTCACAACAAATTGTCTGAGAACTTGCAGCATCAACACTAATTTCACTAAAAAGATAAGAAATTGCAAAAACACTAACAAGTAAAACTATTATTTGCAAATAACTCATACCTGCTTTTTTATTCATGATATTTTTTTTGTTTATCATTTTTATTTACTATTTTTTTATCCTCCTAACATTAATCTTTTTTACATCTCATTATTACCTGATATCTCTTCTTTATCTCAATACTCTACTTCTCATCTCAAAACATAATCCTCTCTCAACTTAAATTTATTTAGTATTCTTGAGGTTTTAGTTTTCTTTATTCTTGATATTTTATTTTTCATTTTATTAGATTAATAATCTATTATTTAATTTCTGATTTGAATAATACAATGCCTCTCTTCTGCTCACATTTTATTAGTTATTGATTTATTCATTATCATTTTTATCTTCTTTACTGTTTTTTGTTTTATTTTCTTTATCCTTAATATTTCTCTAATCTCATTATCATAATCCAGGAGGTAGCAAACAACTCCTGATTGCAAATACAAATTCTTTTTCTGAAACTCTTTCACTTATTATATAAATCTTATCTTCATCTCTGCTCCCTGCTCTTTCTACCTTAATTTCATAATCTGGATAAATTATCATATACCCAAGATTATCAAAATTGCAATATTTTGATTCTTGATTTGTAATCTCTGTTGCAATCTTTGCTAAATCATAAATAGGATGCAGAATATTTACTTTGAAACTCTTAAATTCATGAGTTGCATCTTTTCTAGTCATCTTAAAATCTCTATTAATTTCAATAGATACTTGTTTTGGCTGAAGTTTTGTTTTAATCTCCATATTTGGTGCTATTTCAATATCATATCTTCCTTCAAATTCTGATTGCAAGTTATTAAAGCAATTAGCAATCTTAGGAGTTGTGTAATTAGTTATCAGGCTCTCAATATGTTCAATTAACATAGGGCGCTGATTTATACATGGTTTATAATATTCAGAATTATAACATAGATAAGTTCTCTCTCTTCCATCATACAAAACACTTCCCTTTGGAATAATATCTCCTCCATTCATGCTTAAAATAGTTATTGCTTCTTCAACAGCTTCTCTTGTGCAGGAATCAATATAAGCTTGAGGATTATTTTCATTGATTACAATAGATTTTGGAGGCTTTTTTAAAAGAAAAATTATTGCAATTATTACGATTATAACTAATGCTAAAATTATAAAAACAGTTATCTGTCCTTTTTTACCTAGTTTTTTATTAGTTCTTGATATTTTTTTGTTATTTGTCTTGTTCATCTTAACATCCACAGATTAACACCATCTTTTTTGATTTTTATTATCTTATTTTCAATAACTAGTTCTAAAAGATATTTTTCAGCAGTATTCCAACTAACACTAATAAATTTTGCAAGTTCAGAACTAGTTATAACCCTCTTCTCCCCCAGAAACTTCAAGATTTTTTCTTTTTGCTGAGTATTCATAAGTATTTCCCTATCTATATTCCTTCTAATTTACATTAGTATATTTGAAGGTATATTCTAATGCAGATTAATAGGAGTATTCATAGTTTTATAAATGTTTTGGAATTAAATTCGGTGAAAAGGAATTAAAAAGATTAGTATTTTTTATTAAGTATTAAACTAATAAGAAATTTATAGCTAGTGTTTTTTAAAAAAATAAAAGTTATTTATAAAGGTTTCTATTAATAATAGAAACTATTGTCCATTAACAATAGAAACTCCTTAAGCTTATTAGTAAGTAGAAATATGGAGATTTAGAAACACTTGCAATTTTAAGATCTTTATTTTTGCATAGTTATATGTTTATTGTTATTTTGCACAGTTTTATCACATAGCCTTAATTACTTTTGATTTGTCTTAAACTTTAATTTAGAAATATCAATATCAGAGAAGCCTTGTAATTTAACTTTTTAGAGGAAAGATTAATACTCTCTTAATCCTCTGTCTCAACCCTTGGAGCAAGAATAAAACTTAATTCAACAAAAGGAGTATGAAAGTCAAGTTTTAGTGGATAATCTGTTGAAAAATTAATCACAACTTTATCTGTAATCTTTGTTGCTTTAATCATTTTTTGTAAATATTCTAAAGAATATTTAGAATTCGCCTGTTCTGCCTGAATATTAACTTCATCACTAAATTCTGATTTAAATGAGTTTAAATGACCTTTTGCCTGTATAATAAATTTATCAGGTTCTGATACAAAACTGCAAGAATCTGCTACAACTGCACAATCTTCTATTGATTCTGAAAAATCTTTTGAATCCATTTCAATTTTACTTACAAAATTAAGATTTGGAATATCTTTTTCTTCACTTTCAATCTCAATCAAGGCTAAATTAAACTCTTTCTTAATTTTATCTTGTATTTGTAATCTTAATTCATTTTCTTGTTTTGTAATGATAAGGACACTTCCTGTTTTTATTCTTCTTAAAACAGCCTTCAGATTATCTAAACTAATCCCAAGAACCTCATCACTATCTACTTCTATTTCTGAAAAAGCACTTGCAGGAAGTTTAAATGAAGTCATGGCTACATTTGCAGGATCAATAGCAAGAATGCTTAACCCCTCTTTATTTACTTTTAGTCTAACTTCTAAGACCATTTCAGAGATAATACTTATAATTTCTGAAAATAGTTTAGGATGCTCTAATTTTAATAACATTTTTTATTAATCTCTCTGTAATTTATTTCCTGAAAATTATTAAAGAGTTTATTAATTCCTCTTCTTAATCAATTTATAAATACCCTTTTTCCAGTTATCTAATAAAACTTATATTTATTTTTAAAGATTTAGATGATATAGAATAGGTTATTATTTAAATAACAAAATGAGATTTATTATCTTTGACATAGAATTAAACAAGATTGATAATTTATTTACATTTCTTAAGTTAAAGGAAAATTCATATTATTTAGAATGTGGTATTGATAATCTATAAAACTTTTAGCTGTATAGAAAACAAGCTTAAACTCTGAGGCGTGTAGCTTGAAATTGTAAGAAGAGATTAATGAAACTAATAACATTGGGTGTGAGGGGAGTCATATTATCATAATTTCTAATATTTAAGAATTATTTTCAAAGTAAATCTGTTCTTTAAGATTATATTCAGAAAAACCAGTAGTTTAATATAGAAAAAAGAAAGAGTTATAACAATAAATTTTCTAAAGAAATTTTATATATGTCTAAGAATACAAGAAGATATAAAGGAAATTATCTTTTTGAGATTAGGATAAAAATGAATTTTAAAGAAAAGAGAATTCGCGAAATTACTTTTATTTATTATTCAAGACCAGATATAAAAAAAGCAATTTACGATTTTTCAGAAAATAGAGAGTGTATTCCAAGATATTTTGAAGGTTTTGGAAAGCGCCCAGATAGTTTCCAGTATGAACAAGATGTTTTAGAACAAGTTAAAAAAGGGGCAACTTCTTTTCATTGTTCAGAAGAATTATGGGAAGACCCCTTAGAAATTTCAACAGAATTAAGTGAGGAGGAGTCAGATGAGCTTAGGATTGGTTGGGATTTTTTACTAGATATAGACTCTCCTTATCTAGAATATAGTAAAATTTATACAAAATTATTAGTAGAAGCTTTAGAGTTTAATGGAGTAAAAAATTTTAGTGTCAAATTTTCAGGAAATAAAGGATTTCATATTATTGTCCCTTGGAAAGCATTTCCCAATGAAATTTATAATCAAAAAACAAAAAACATGTTTCCAGAATGGCCTAGAATTATTTGCGAGTATTTGTCAGAAATGGTTCAGCCAAAATTAGCTGAAAAAATTTTTAAAGAAGAGAGTTTAAAACAAATTGCTAAGAAGACTGGTAAAAAAGAAGAAGAACTTTTAGTAACAGAATGTTTATCATGTAAAAGGCCTGCAGAAAAAGCAGATTTGGTAAATTGGTTTTGTCCTATTTGTAAAAATGAACTTTCTATGATAAGAAAAAATAAAAGAATTCCAAAATGCCCTAGAGAAGACTGCAGAAAACCAATGATTGAAAAATCTATTAAAGAGATACATATTTGTAATTTTTGTGAGTTTAATACAGAAAAAAATCCTGAAATGTTTGGAAAAACCAGGGAAAAAACAGAAAAATTAATAGAAGCAGATTTAATTTTAGTTGCTCCTCGTCATTTATTCAGAATGCCCTATTCACTCCATGAAAAAACAGCATTAGCCTCTATTGTTATTGATAAACATAAGGTTATGGATTTTCAGATAATAGATGCTAAACCTTTTAAAGCAACTGTAAAAAATTTTTATCTAACTCCCAAACCAAATGAAGCAAGAGACTTACTTCTTCAGGCTCTAGATTGGAGTGAACAAAAAAACAAGAAACAAAAAACAATTGAAGAGAGAAGACAACAAACACACCCCCAATCAGAGATAAAACAAAAGTCTGGTAAAACAGATTTTAAGCAAGTCTCAATTCCAGACCCTTCCGAATCTATTTTTCCTCCATGTATAAAAAATATTTTAAAAGGAATAAAACAAGACGGAAGAAAAAGAGCATTATTTGTACTTATTAATTTTTTTAAATCACTAGGAATCTCTGATTTTGAATTAGAAAAAAGAATCAACAATTGGAATGAAAAAAACCATAAACCTCTAAAGGCAGGCTATATCCAATCTCAATTAAATTGGTATAAAAAAACAGGTGCAAGAATGCCTCCAAATTGCGATAAACCTAATTATAATGATATTGCAGTTTGCAAACCAGATGAATTATGCAGGCAAGTAAAAAATCCAGTCAATTATGCAGTTAAAAGATATTTTATGGAGAGGGGGTGAAAGGCTTACTAAAAAATTAATCAAATGCTACAGCAACCATAACTAAATCAGAAATATCAACACTTCTTTTTCATCTCTATAAAAAATATTTAGGGTCATAATCACAATCCCTGATTTCTTCCTATTTTTTTCATAATAAAATCCCTAATCTCTTCAGCTCTTTTTATACTTACTGCAGGAATATATCCCTCAGATTTCACAGAACCTCCTCTTTGATACCCTGAATAACCTGCAGTCTGTATATTAACAGTAGAAAAACCAAGTATTCTTGCTAATATCCCTCTCTGAACATCAACATTTTGAACTCTTTCATAGGGAATATTAGAATATTTCTTCCATATAATTCCTCTTTCAATCCTTAAATTAGTTTTAGTAAATTCATAGCCCCAATTATTATAAGCTAATCTTGCAAATATTTCAGGGACAGCAATAAAAACTATTAAAAATAAAACAAGAAATATAACTAAAAAACCAGGACCTAAAATTTGAGCACCACCTATAACAAAAACAAATAAAAAAAAGCAGACAAAAATCATTAAAAAATATCCTCCAATTCTAAAAGACCATCTTGCTCCTGGGTGTAACTTTTCCATTTTAATGTTTCCTTTCTCTTTTCATTAATCTTTCTTGAGCAAATCTACCATGCATTCCAGCCCTAACTTCAGAATGATGCCTTGAAGATTTAAAACTTAAAAATGAAAGAGCAATCAAGACTAATCCAACTAAGATTCCTACTACAACCATAATCCAGTTCCCTACAGAAATACCAAAAATTATTCCTGCAATTATAATAACAAACCCAAGAATCATTCCAACAATTGCTTTTGCTTTATATTTTAATGTCTGAAAATTTAACACACCTTCTCTTAATTCTTCTATCGCCATTTTATATTTATGGATTTATTATTTATAAAGTTATCGAAATTTGGGTTTATTCTTAATTAATTTAACAGATTAATAAAAAATGGATACTGTCATGACATATGTTGTAAGCAACTAAAAATTAGTTCTAGATTGGAATTCAAAAAGACAAGTCTAACCTGAATTTTTTTTATCCCCAATATCTGTAATTATTTTTTATACTACTCTTTTACAAAGTAAGAAATATTTAGGAGATGTTAATTAGTAAAAGAATTGGGGTTAGTAAAACTTCCCAAATTTATGTGTAAAACGGAGAGGACATATGTCTTGACTTAACACACAACTTATTAAACACACTCTATCAACAAATTTAAATACAATAAAATTAAAAATTTTGAGCATTTAAATTTAAACACACCCTATCAACAAATTTAAATACCTTAATAACTTTAAAATTTTATGATGAAAAAAAGAAGTGTCAGTTTTATGCTAGTATCATTTTTAGTGGTTTTATTATTTGCAAATGTTTCAGTTTTTGCAAATACCGAAAAAATAGAAGCAGGTTACACTTGTCTTAAAGAAAAGTTAGGAGACAATTGTGGAGATGCCCAAAGCACAGAGCAAACAGCATTTAATCTTTTAGCAATGGCCTATGATTCTTCAATAAAATCTGATTGTCAAACATCTCTTAATAATAAAAAACAAGACAATTGCTGGGGAGAAACAGCAAATAGTGGTTGTGATATAACTTCAACAGCATTGGCAATTTTAGCATTAGAAAATTTAGGGGGAGATGTTGGAGATTATGTAGATTGGTTATTAGAACATAGGAAACAAACAACAGACCTCACATGGTATCTAGAAATCGATGCAAATAATGAAACTTCTTGTCGTATAAATGGGCAATCAATAACAATAAATGAAAACAAGAAAATATCTGGAACAAATCCTTCTGGCTTAACCAAAACCTATGGCAATTACTGGTTTGAAATTACAGATATTAAAAAGAATTTTACAATTTCCTGTGATAAAGATTTTGTAACAACTCTTCTTTATCAAAAACCAAAAAGCAGTGTTTATTTTATTTCAAGTGAAACTCACTCAGCTTCTGCACTTGATTCAACAGAAGAAAGAGTTGAAGCCTATTGTTTTGCAACTTCTACTAGTTGCGATTATGAAGGAAGTTTGTGGGCAACACTTGCTTTAGCAAGAGCAGGAGAAGATGTCTCTTTTTATATTCCTTACTTATCTGCAATGGCTGATGAAACCTCCAATAAAAAATATCTTCCCATAGCTTTTTTACATATGATAACTCCTGCAGATGATTATTTTGCCCAACTAATAGGGCAACAAAATCAGGGCAAATATTGGAAAGAAGGTGAAAATAAGCTTTATGATACAGCAATAGCTATTATGGCTCTTGGAAATAATGGTATTGATGCAGTGACTAGTGCAATAGAATATTTATTTACTCTTCAGGAAGAATCTGGGTGTTGGAGTTCTAACACTGCTCTTATTTTATATGCTCTAGACCCTAGACAACCCTCTACAGTGGGAGGAACTTCTAGGTCTAATTGTGTAGATTTTGAACATTTTTGTGTATCTTCAACAGAATGTGCAGAAGGCGAAATTTTAGGAAATTTTTATTGTCCTGCATTAAGTGATGTTTGTTGTGAAACTCAACCTCCTGAACTAACTTGTTCAGAAAAAAATGGGATTATCTGCGAGTCTAATAAAGTATGCACTGGAAGTGAAGTTACAGCATCAGACACTAATTATTGTTGTTTAGATAGTTGTGAGGAAGAGGTTATTGAAACTGAATGTGAGCAAGCAGGATATGCTTGTAGAGATGAGTGCACTAGCAGTCAGGAAGAAAAATTAAGTGGCAGTTCTTGTGAATTTGGAATGATGTGCTGTGGAGATAAGGAAAAGAGTGGGGGGAGTTGGTGGTTAATAATCCTTTTAATAATATTAATCCTCTTGATAATTTTAGCAATTATCTTTAGGAAAAAAGTAAGGGTTTGGTGGTTTAGATTTAAAAATAAAGTTAAAGTAAAAAAAAGCCCTCCTCCTGCAAGAAGACCTCCAGTTCAAGGATTTAATAATCCAAGGTATCCCTATGGACAAAGGCCAATAAGACAGATTTCCAGAAGAAGGCCTCCCGAAAAAAGAGCAAGACCATCTGGGGATAAAGAATTTGATGAGACAATGAAAAAATTAAGAGAGATGGGTAAGTAACTAAACATTTATTAATTCTTTTTTTCTGTTAATAATATACTTTAAGAATAATTCAATAATCTAGCCGTAAATTAAGCAGGGTCTATTGTTTTACCTAGGATAATTAATTAACAAAAATGAAAAAGAGGAGAATATTCATATCATTAGTAATCTTATTTATATTTTCAATTACCTATGTTTCAGCAATAGAAATCTCTTTATCAAAACAGAGTTATTTACCTAGAGAAACTTTTCAAGCAGAAATTACTGGAAATTTTGTTTCTCTTAAATCTTCAAATATTTTTATTTACAAATATGGAATTCCTCGTTCAATGCCTGTAATCTCTGATTTAACTAAACAAGGAGATATTTATTATTTTTATGCAATTTTACCAAATCAAGAGGGAAATTTTTCTCTAAGGATTGAAAATGCCCAATATATCCAAGGAGGAGAAATTAAAAAAGAGCCCATAATAATCAATTTTACACTTTCTCAGACAAATTCAACAGCTTTATCCATAGAACCGGGTTTTATCATAACAGATAAGGATTTTTCAATCAATGTTAAGAGTTTAAATGGAAACTCTGAAGTATCTGCAACTCTTGAATCAAATGGAGAGAAAAAAAATCTTTCAATAATAGAAGAGGTGCAGAAAACTTTTGAATTCTCTATAGTGGGAAGCGAGTTAGGAAAAACAAATTTAAAGATAAATGATTATAATCTCCCTGTATTTATAACAAAAAAACAAAACACCTCTATCATACCTAAAGAAAAAGAAATTTCTTTTTTCCCTTCAGAATTAATTGCAAAAGTTGCTACTGGACAAAATTATTTTTTTGAAGTATTATTTGAGAATTCAGGAAAAACAAATTTATCAAATTTAAAAATTTCAACAACTCTTAATGCAAATCTTACTCCAACTATAATTGATTCTTTAGAAGTAAATCAGAGAGTTTATCTTAATATAACAATTCCAATAGATGATAAACAAAAAGAAAATATCTCAAATAAAATTATTATTAATTGTGATAATGATATTTTTACTCTTCCAATATTCTTAGAAATAACTAAAAATAAAAGCCAGATTAATCTAAATCAAACAATTCCCATCTCTAAAAATTGCAAAGAAATAGGGGAAATTTGTTTAGTAAATGAGATTTGCACTAGTGAAATAACCGGAAGTTTAGAAGGTCCTTGTTGTCTGGGAAGCTGTATTGAAAAAAAAGAGTCTGATTATACTTGGATTTTTGGAGTTATAATTATTATAATTGTTTTTGCAGGCATTTTTTTATTATATAAAAGAGCAAAGAAAAAACAAAAAATAAAATCTTCTCAGGAAATTTTAAAAGAAAAAACAGACAAATACAAAAAGAGAATGCAGCCAAAAGAACTTCCTCCACAAGAAGAGGTTAGAAAAAGACTTGGAAATATTTAATCAGAAGACTAAAAGAAGCACATATCTTCTAAGTGAAATTAATGGCTCCTAAAATTTTAAGTTATACAGATGAAGCATATTAAATAATTAAGTAGATGTTTTGTCATC
Organism: Candidatus Woesearchaeota archaeon; assembly: GCA_964528215.1. Taxonomy (GTDB): domain Archaea; phylum Nanobdellota; class Nanobdellia; order Pacearchaeales; family GW2011-AR1; genus ARS1285. The sequence continues at coordinate 6,418 of CAZGSA010000008.1, read as the reverse complement.
AGTTTTTTTGCTTTTTGCTTTTTGCTTATCTTTGATTAGATTATTAGTATCTGTTTTAGAATTATCTTTATTATCTCTTTCTAATTCTCTAAGTCTTTTTTGAGCTTTTTCTAATTCTGTTGCTAATTGTTTATTGTCCATTAATGAAGCTTTAGCAATTTCATCATATCTATGGAGTTTTGTAGTTAAATCAGATAAAAGAGAAGATAAATCAAAATTTTTTAATCTTAATTCACTTGGCTCAAGTATCTCAACACTAGAAGGAAGAGAATTTAGTATTATATTAAGCAAAAGATTCAGGTTATCTATAATAACTTCTACTTCTGTAAAAGTTATAAACCAATCTCCAACAATCTTTTTTGCCTTCTCACCCTCAAGTTTATGAGGTTCATTAATCTTTTTCTCAACAACTTCTACCCCTTTTTCATTTCCAAGCTTTTCAATAAAACTTTCCAAAGCAAGTTTAAGATGTTCAGGAGGTCTTCCTAATATTTCAAAAATAAATAATGCTCTTATTTTATCTGCCATTTTTTGTATGTTTTTAAAATAGTAGGTTAGAAATTTTAATTTCTTTATCTGCCATTTTTTGTATGTTTTTAAAAGTCTCTCTCTCTCTCTGTTTTTAAAAGTTTTTTGGATATAATTAACTAAAAATATCTTTTTAACTTAAATTTATATTAAATTACCAGTATTTATAGATTATTGTCTTACTTCTAGATTCAATAATCATTTATCATATCTTTGAAAAAATAAATAACCCTATTTAAACTTATTTATGTTAAGAATTATTGTTTTATAAATTTTATTTTAATTTCCCCCAGATTAATAAAATAAGGAAAATTACGCACAAGAATGCAAAACCATATATTGAATATTTTTTTATTATTTCACTATCTGACTCATAAACTTTTGCTTGCGGAAATTCTCTAGCCTCTACTTGTTCTGGTTTTATTTCATTTTTTTTACTGCCTAATCTGATAATCTGCCCAGTTACAACATCCCCATTACTTGCCATTGCTTTTTCTTCATCTTTACTATCAACATCCGCCTCAGAATTGCTTTGGTTATCACTTGAATCACTGTCGTTTCCACTTTCTTTTTCTAAAATCTCTATATACTCTAAAACTTCTTTTTTATGAGAAGAAGCATCTTCTTCTCTTATTCTAACTCTTAACTCTGTTTCTCCTTTAAAATAAGAATAATCTTCTTTTATTCTAAGTTTTATACTATCTTCTTCATCACCAGAACCTTTGAAAAAATTATTAATATAGTAATTTCCAGATTTCCACTCCTCTTCACGGTTATCATATCTTTCTGAAATAATCTCTCCATTATCCTCAATCCAGATTTTGATATCATAACCTCTATTTTCAAGGTTTTCTACTAGGACTTTTATTTCAAATTCCTCTTGATTGATCATATCTTCTTCATCCCAATTTAATTTTAAAACAATTTCTTCATTTTCACTACCATTATCTTCATTACCATCCCATCCTTCTTCATTACCCCCATCTTCATTATTCTCCCCAATTGTCAATTCATATCCTGTAAATTGTTCATCAAAATTACTGCTTTTTATTTTAACAACAAAATTATTTATACCCTCATAATTTTCCATTATTTTAATTTTAAAATTTTTCTCAAGGGATTCAGAACTATTTATTGCATCTTTAATCCAGTAATAAGTTGATTTCCACTCTTCATTATACAAAACTTTAGCAATATTCCTTGTCCCATTTGTAATTTCTATTTTAACATCATAGATATTTTCTTCAAAATCTACTAATTCAATAGAGAAATCAAATTCCTGCTCAAGATCAACATTATTAGGAAAATTAACTTCAATTGTCTGGGCATAGATTAAACTAATGTTAATACTAATCCACATTACAGATATCAAAACTAACACCAATTTACTAATAAACATTTTGATATTAACAAAAAAACTGTGCAAATCTTTTGCCTTTTTTTCTTGCAGTTTCTAAATTAACTGCGAAGTTTTTTCCAGAGTCAGATAAATACTTTGGATTAATAAAAAACCAGCCTACCCTATTAAATCTAACTGCTAGAACTGGTTTTAAACCAAAAATCTCTGAGAAAATGATAAAATTTTCTATTTGTTCTTTTGAAATATACTTAATTAATTTTTTTGTAGATTTAGCCTCAATACAATATTTTCTGCCTTTCCCAGATTTTCCTGCAATTAAATCACAATCCGCATTTTCCATTGTTCCGCTTCCTGCAACGCGAACAGCTCTGAAATTATTATCTACAAACATCTGGTATAATTCTCTTTCAGCCTTACTTCCTTTTGCTTTGTTTTTCATAACTTTTTAAAGAAAAAATCTTATTTAAATGTTTAGAGATAGTCTATTTAAGAGGACAATAGATTATTTTTTTGATATCTATTCTCATCTACAAAAGATACTTCTTAAAGATTCTCATCTGCATAGCTTAAAATTGTAAAAAGATATTGAGGAAAATTATATATTTAATTAAGAAGAGATTTTAAATATAAAAAATTATAAATCTCTAGCAAGAATTGTTTTTCTCTGATTCGCATTTGCTCTCCAGATAGCTTTTTTTAAGATTGATTCAACCTTACTTTCTAAAGCTTCTTCTACTTCTTCTGCAACACTAGTAATAGTTTTTTTCTCATCTAATTTCCTAATAATTTCTCTAATTTTAGATTTAACAATTATTCCAGTCATTTTTTTCTTTTTTAATCTATATTTTTATTAATCTGAGGTTATGTAGGTAATATTCTTCCATGCCTCGCATCATTATATTTACTTATTCTTTTCTTGATTTTTCTCTTTCTTTTCTTTTTTCTTACCCTCTACTTTATCTTCTGCCCTCATAAATGGGAATAATAAAACATCTCTAATACTTTCTTGCTCAGTTAATAACATCACCATTCTATCAATTCCTAACCCCAGCCCACCTGTTGGAGGCATTCCAATTTCAATAGCCTGCAAAAAATCTTCATCTAATGGATTTGCTTCTTCATCTCCTTTTTTTAATAGTTTTTGCTGTTCCTCTAAAAGCTGTCTTTGCATTTCAGGGTCATTTAATTCACTATATGCATTTCCTAATTCTGCCCCCATACAAAAAGGTTCAAATCTTTCAATTGTTCTGCATAATTTATCATTTCTATGCAATTTACATAGGGGGGTTGTTTCAAGAGGATGGTCTATAATAAAAGTTGGCCGTTCTATTTTTTCCTCACAAAAATTTTCAAATATAGCCTGAACACTCCAACCCCAACACTCTCCCTTAGATTCAGTCTTACTTTTAGAAACAAATTCACAAATTTCTTTCTGGCTCATTTTATTAACATCAATTCCCACATATTTTTTAATTGCCTGAGCCATAGTCATCCTTTTCCAAGGCCCTTTAAAATCAATATTTTTACCTCTAAATTTAATTTTAGTGCTACCATTAACTTTCTTAAAAACATATTCATAAATATCTTCAAACAATTTCATCATATCATTATAATCTGCATAAGCCTGATAAATTTCCATCATTGTAAATTCAGGATTATGCCATCTATCAATCCCCTCATTTCTAAAATTTCTAGAGATTGTAAAAACCTTGTCATAACCTCCTACAATTAACCTTTTTAAATAAAGTTCTGGAGAAACAGCTAAATATAATTCCATATCTAATGCATTTAAATAGGTTTTAAATGGTTTTGCACTAGCTCCTCCATAGAGAGTTTGAAGAAAAGGGGTTTCAACCTCTGAAAATTCTTTTTGTTTTAAAAATTCCCTAATAGCATCTAAGACCAATGTTCTTTTTTCAAAAACTTGTTTAACTTCAGGATTCATAATCAAATCAAGATATCGTTTTCTATATCTCTCTTCTTTATCCTGGATTCCATGCCATTTTTCAGGAAGTGGAAGAAGAGATTTACTTAATATCTCAATTTTTTTAACTAAAACAGAAACTTCTCCAGTATTTGTCTTCATAATACTTCCATTAGCCCCAACAATATCTCCTGCATCTACATATTTTTTAAATAAATCAAAAGATTTTTGCTCTGATTCACTTTTTTGTAAAACTATTTGTATTTTGCCTTTTGAATCCTGAATTGTTGCAAAAATTAGCTTACCAAGATTTCTTATTGTAATAACTCTTCCAGCAATCTGAACCTTATCCTTGTTTTTACTATTCTCTTTTAATTTGTCATATTTTTGTTTAATATCAACAGAAAAATTTTTTTGATTAAATTTGTAAGGATAAGGATTTATAATCTTCCTTAATTCTTTTAATTTTCTTTTTCTTTCTCCAACAATTTGTTCTTGTCTGCCCATTTTTTGTTTGTATTCTATTATTAGATAATTTAACAATTATATCTTATCTAAGTTATTAATATCAAATGATATCTTAATTTAAATAACTTACTAAATTTTCTTTTTATAAAAAATATAAATAATGATCAAAATAAGAATTATAACCAAAATTCCAATTATTAACATTAAATTTATAGAAGAATTTTTTTGTTTTATTTTATTAAAGTCACCTTGTTCTTGAGTTTTATTTAATTTTGAGATTACAGGGACAGGAACTTTTTGAATATTTGCATGTTCTTCAATAATCCCAAACTGCTCTTTTTTTGTAATTGTTCTATACCCTTCCTTACTTGCACTGACTTCAATTTCATAGGTTCCTATCTGTTCAGCATTTATTAATCTTGGAATCTCAATTTCTTTATTAAATTCATCTGGAGAAGTTAAAAAAGCAGTTATTTCTAAATCTTTGATTTCTGATTCATAGTCTAAATAAATCTCTTTATTTTTTAAAAAAAGTCTTGATTCTTTTGAACATAAAGAATCTTCACATATTTTTATATTAAAATCAAATAAATTCTTAGTCCCATAGATTTTAATATTTTTTTCAACCATCCCAACTTTCCCCATATCTTCCCATACCACTGCTTTAATAACATATTCTCCTGGGGAAAAGAATCTTCTACAATAAAACTAGTATAATTCTCTTTTTTTTCATAAATATCCCAAAGATAGAAGATATATAAATGTTTTTTAGAAATGTTTGTGTAGCTTAAAATTATAAAGAGATATTAAACAAAAAATATCTTCAAAAAAAGTAAGAGATTGCACAACTCTATACTAAATTAATAAGAAAATATTATAAATTTCTATAATCTCTCACAGACTCATTATTTTAAAACCTTCAAGACCCTGATGTTTTATCTCTTCATACTCAACACCTTTAACTTCTGCCTGAGCAGGACCTTGTTTACACTTTTTTAACATTTCAATAACATTCTCATCTTTCCCTTCTGCAATAATCTCTACTCTTCCATCTTCTAGATTTCTAACAAAACCTCTGACATTTAACTTATCTGCTTCTTCTTTTATAAATCCTCTAAAAAATACTCCTTGCACAATTCCTGTAATATAAATCTTAATTGTTTTCATTTTTTTTTAATCAATGCTTTCAAAAATGAAGGCTTGAAAATCTTTAATTTTCATTGTTTTCATTTTTTTTTAATCAATGCTTTCAAAAATGAAGGCTTGAAAATCTTTAATTTTCATTGTTTTCATTTTTATGTCCTACCTGTCTAGAATAATAAAATCTTCTTTAAATAACTTACTGATGATTGATTCAAGAATTGTCCTGTGTAGATTAATAATACAAGAAGATATAGGAGAAATCTCCAAATCTATGTGTGGGAGGGTATTATTATTTATAATGAAGATTTTTACTTTTTAAATTCTTCTAATATCTTCAAAATTAATCTGGGGGAGATATAGAAAAGTTTTTAAAATCTTCTAATATCCAACTCATTATGAATAATAATAAATGTTTGACTTGCAAAATAAGTTTGTTTTCCAATTGAAATCATTTTATTTTTATATTTTTTAATCTCTTTTCTTGGAATCCCTTCATGATCTCCAATAACAAAAACACACCCCTCTAATTGAGAATTTTCTAATTCTCTGATACTCTTACCCTTAGAATCAAGAATAAAAACATTTTTATTATCTCCTTCTAGTTCATCAACTAATTTATGAAAACTTTTTTTTTCAATAAAACATCCTGGAAAAACCTCTGTTTTTTGCTTTTCATTACACTTATACAACATCCTTTTAATTAAACCTGCAATATCTTTTTTACTAATTGTTTCTCTCTTTAATTTATTGCTAATAAATTCTAAATGCATCGGAGGGTTTGGAGCACCATTAAAAATCAAATGTAGGTGAACATCATTTCTAAGCTTATTACTTAAAAAAAGAGATTGAATAATCACATTACAAACAATATCCATTCTTCCAGCTTTCATTAAATCATTATCTCTCCAATTCCCAGAAGTTCTTGCCTTACTTGAAAAATAAATAAACTCTCTCATCCAACAAAAGAGAATTTAGGGTTTAAAGAATTAACTATA
>CAZGSA010000007.1:0-20769 GCA_964528215.1 Candidatus Woesearchaeota archaeon | reverse complement strand
TTCACCTGCGAACTAATTTTCGGTTGCTAGTGACATATGTCACTGGGTCATACAAATCTGTTAGAAAAGATAGTTTTTTATAGTCTAAAATTCTTGAAAAATGATGGTAAGCTTAATAGCGTATGTTATTGGAGGGATTATATTGTTAATTATAATTCTAGGACTAAGAGTTATTGATCAATATGAGAGGGCAGTAAAATTTAGGCTTGGAAGATATGTTAAAACCCTTCAGCCAGGTTTAAGGTGGATAATTCCAGTAATAGATAGAATTGAAAAAGTTGATATAAGGGTCATTGCAACCGACATCCCAGCTCAAGAAGTAATCACAAAAGATAATGTTCCAATGAAAGTTAATGGGGTTGTTTTTTTTAAGGTAATTAACTCTGAAAAAGCAATTCTTGAAGTTGAAGAATATAAATATGCTATTTCTCAGTTATCTCAATCAGCTTTAAGAGACATGACCGGAAAAGCTGAATTAGACACTGTTTTAGCAAAAAGAGAAGAAATAGGGGATCAAATTCAAAAGGTTGTTGATGCAGAAACAGACCCTTGGGGAATAAAAGTAACTGATGTTAAAATTAAAGATATTGAACTTCCTGAAAATATGAAAAGGGCGATGGCTCATCAGGCAGAAGCTGAAAGAGACAGAAGGGCAAGAATAATCAATGCAGAAGCTGAAAAACAAGCTGCACAAAAACTACGAGAGGCTGGAGACATAATAGCAAAATCTCCTGCAGCCTTAAAATTAAGGTTCTACCAAACTTTAAATGATATTGCAGAAGAAAAAAATTCGACAATCGTGCTCCCTTTTCCAGAAGAAATCTTAGATATACTTAAGAACGATTCCAAAAAGAAGTAGGGACTGATTCTAATGCATTCAAGATTCCTAGATATTGTATATTTCTAGTAGTATTGCACCGGCTTGCTAAGAGAGTAGAACAAAAGTTCCACTATACTAGAACATAGCAATTTTGAAGCAAAAACCATTTAAGCGTCATGTGGCTAAAACATAAGATAAAAACACAACAATACAAATGCCGACGTCGCATAGTGGTATTGCATATGGTTGCTAACCATAGTCCTTCGGGACCCGGGAGTTCGATTCTCTCCGTCGGCGTTGTGTTTTTTACTTTAAATTGTTATTTTTAGTATCCTTATTCCTATTTTTACACAATATAATAAAATTCACAAAAATTATGATAAAACACAATTTCTAAAATATCAGAAAACAAAACATATATCTTAAAAAATACCCTTATCATTTATCAAACATTTATTTTTGAACTTTTGATAAAGTTGAATCATTTTATAATTATCAATTTATCAATCATACACATTTATAGTGTATGATAATTGATAATTTAATGATTTGGTGTTTTGATTAGTAAAAGTGATTAAAATTACACAAACATATAGAAAACCCTTGGTGGAATAAAAACACGACCTTATAGGACCTCTTATAGACCAAATTGGAGATGTTTTAAACAACTCTTATGTTAAAATCATACAAAAATAAAGTTATTTGGTTTCCATCACCACACTTGTCCCATCCTTATAACATTTATAAGATACAATATCGTATTCCTCTAATTTATTTACAATCTCCATAACAATATCCACTGTTTTGTCAATCTCCTTTTCACTTGGATTGTGGTTTTTAGTTTTTGATGTTATAATAATTCTCATAATAAAAAATACAAACTTAAAATTAATAAATTTATCACAGAATTTTATTTGGATTTATTTTTTACGATACTCTTCATTAATCTCTCTAATCATATCAGCAGTCATGGCTTCATTATACTCTTGAATCAAAAACCTAATAGCTGCACTAAATCGTTGGCCTTTATTCTTCTTTGCCAAGTCATCAATACGAACATCTAATTTTATAATCCTAAAGAATTTTTCTAAATCTTCTTTAAATTTTTCATCATAACAAACTCTCGCCATGTATCTTGCTTTTGCCATTTGTATAAATTAACTATCCAAACTTTAGAATTTAAAGGTTGTCTTGATAGCTAAGCTATTGAAAATTATATTAGCTTAGCCATTAAAAATTAGAAAATTCTAACCCTATATATAAATTAAATTTCCAAACTTAGGACAATTTTCTCAAACACTCTCAAACAAATAAATATCCATCTACCGACGACAAATCAAGTCAAATTATTTAAACTAGTATCTTTAATTTCTAATATAAAAATTAAACTAAACAAACAAAATATTCAGTTATTGAAATAAAAAATTAAACAATCATTTAAAATTTTTAAGATGAAACAAGAACTCCTAAACCAAATAAACAATCTCGATGAACATGAAATAAAAGAACTAAGAAAAGAAATTTCTAAAAAATCAAAATATAAAAAGAAAAATATTTATCGCCCAAAAGAAAACAGCTTAAGATTTTTTAATCCTGATGAATGGGAAGATTTTATTTATTCAATCAAGCCTAATTCAAGAAATTATTTTTGGTTTCTCATGCTTAGTGGTCTTAGATATTCTGAAGCAAAGAATGTTAAAATTTCACATATTGATTTTATCAATAAGCAAATAATAGTTATGAATCCTAAAGGTAGATTCAAAAGACACTGCCAATTATCTTCTTTTGCCGTCAAATTAATAAAGCAATGGATTAAACAAGATAATCTAAAAAGAGACAATGACTTTAGTTTTCCGACGATACAACACCTATCTCAACTAATGAAAAGAGTTTGTAAAAAACAGAAGATAGCAGATTGGAAAGATTTTTCAATTCATAATCTACGAAAGACTAGTGAAAATTATTTGTTGGCCCTAAACCTTCCAGAAATAAAAATCACATCTCATATGGGACACACAATCAAAACAGCCCACCAACATTATATCTCCAGTGGAATGATAAAAGACAAATACCAATTAGACAAAATAAAAAATTGGCTAGGAGATGTGTTTGGCTAAGATGGACAGAATAACTTTAACAATACCTGAACGATTTAAAAAATGTTTTGATTATGCTATGAGAGAGATTCCTAATGACCCTGAATTCAAACGAGTTTTTAACCAAAGGAAAAAAGAAGATAAAAGAATATCCAAAGGTAAAATGCAATCTGTTAAAATTAGGTTTGCAATAAATTACTATGTAATAAACAAAATAAAAGAACTAAGACAGCAACAAGAAAAAATTAAAGAAAAACCGAGCTAAAAACGTATCACGTAATACCTCTTGGACCCACAAGGATTACGTCTTAAAACCTAATTTTTACCCTTTAATTATTAAACCTAAAATATAGGTGCTAGCATGTTGCCAGACCTAACTAAAATTACCAGTTGTAAGATTTCTTATAAAAAAATTAAAGAATTAAATATAAATCCAGGAATGCCCAAGCATATGAAATGGAGGTAATGGCAAAACATTCCTGGCTCTAATTTTAGAACCAAATGCCAGTATAATAAAGTTGTTCCGATTTAACTATAAACTACTTGCCTCTTGATTAACCTTAATATAACCCTCATTAGTCTTATTTAATTTTCTTTGAGCTAATAATTTTTTTAACACTCTGTCTACAGTAGCTGAACTCCCAACATTTTGGCAATAGCTAATAAAACATTTTCTTGTTTTAGTAGCATTAGAAGCTATTGTTAATATTTTGTCCTCGATAATGTCCTCTTTAGTCCTTCTTTTAATTTTTTTAATCCCTTTTTGGTCAGTTACCTTAATCAAAGAAAATCTTATTTCTTTTGTCTCGCCTTTATTGTTATTAATAAACTCAACTCCAATTTCCAATGCCCCTATTTCACCCTCTCTGTTTTTCTCATTATAAATTTTGTATCTTCCATAATCTTCTCTATCAATCATAGAAGTTACATCACTATTAGCTTTGAACTTTGTTGAGCCTAAAAATGATTTAGCTTGTTTGTCTGTGTGATGTAGGAATACAACAGTTAAGTTGTAGCTGTCAATTAATGGGTCTATGAACTCCTTGAACACCCTTATAACATCCTTACCTTTGTTATCATCAATCTCTGGAGTCAGTGGATTTATTGTATCCATGAACAATACCTTAATTTGTTTTTCAATAATAAATGATTCTACTTGTGCCTTAAATGATTTGTCTAATAAATCACCACACTGTTCCCGTGGTAATAAATATAATGGCAAATCCTTTTTCCTAAGATTTAGTCCTCTCATAATAGCCTTTATTCTAACCTTGTCTACTCTCTTATGATTTTCAGCAGACAAAATAGCTACTGGACATTTTTTAATTTTAAATTTTCCAAGATACTTTCTTCCTGAAGCAATACAAATAGCCCTATACAACATGTCAAGACTTTTAAAATGCCCTGACTGACCATAAATCATCTCATTTTCTTGCGGATACATAACACCCTCGATAATATAGTCTTTTGATGGTTTGTATTCCTCATAATCCTTAATAGTCCAAAACTTCAACCCACCATTAATAAAATCCGTTTGTGTGGGTTGTTTTGTTTTTATTAAAAATTCATTAGCTCTATTGTAAGTTCTTTCTCTGTAATCCTCATACTTAGCACCATGAGTATTCCATTTTTCAAATTTAGGATTTTCCATATGCTTAAATATTTCTTCTTTTGATTTATTTTCTTTTAAAAGTTTTAAAATCTCCCTGTATTCTTCTCCACTATGACTTAAATCTAAATTCTCTCCTACTACAAAAGTCCTATTATTAGAATTAGGTTTGTAATTTTGAACAAGATTGATAAATTGTTGAATCTTATTTTTAGGATACCAAGCAAAATATTTTTTATTTGTGTCCTCATAATATTCACCATTAGGACCTCTGCTTCCAACTCCAACACACTGCATATTTTTACTTCTTATTTCAATTCCACAACCTAATCTTTTATTTTCTCCAAAGTCACTTCTTAAAACAGCATGCCTTTTTCCTGACCATGTTTTTATTAATTTTGTATCTTTAAAAAATTCATCAGTTATGGAAATTAAGTCCACATTATCAACGTCAATAAAAATCAAGTTGTTAAATCCTCCAATAGTCCCATAATTATAATCTTTCTCTATATGTTTTTTTAAAATTGGACTGCTGTAACTTAAACCATCTGTCCATTTAGAATCTATTGGAACCTTAGCCAATGACTTCCAACCTTCACTAATTAATTTTTCATATTCTGAAAATGGAGCTTCTTTTTTCTCAACTAATTTTAATTCTCCATTAGAATTCTTTTCATATCTGCCATACTCATTCCACTTACCTAATCTTACATGTTTAATATCTTCATTTTTATAATCACTAGGTATTTCAATAACCATCTTTTATTTGAAGTTCCGCAAACAAGTCTATTTTAAAGTTAAGCTAAAAAAATTTACTTCTGAAGTTTTACATCAAATTTTCTTAAGTAACGAAGTATTGCACGTCGACCCATTGGAAATTTGTCAACCAGTTCCTGCAGACTCATTCCTGATTTTGCAGCTTCTGCAACTTCTCGCTTCTGCTGTTCAGAGTAGCGAGGTGGTGCTTGTCTTTTATGCTTGACTTGGTTTGCCATAGATTTAACCTCCTTTTTAATTTTTTAATTAGCTTGATTAGTAACATTAGAATCATTTGGTTTTTCCTCCTTGTTTATTCCACATCTTGTCATAAGTTCCTCATTCTTTTTAATTAAAAAACTAAGAAGCCTCTCCATAACTGCAAAAATATCATTCTGCTCCTCGAACACTGTTCTTATTGGTTTCTCCTTACTTTTCATTTTTCAGTATCTCCTGAGTTTGTTTTAATACTCCTTCTCTGCAAATAGAAGCTATACTCCTCATTGATTTTTTAACAGCTTCATCTAAGAGCTTTCTTTGTTTCTCATTTATCTTAAAAATGATTGTTTTGTTCGCCATTGTATAGGATTTATGTTACTATAGTTATACAAATTCAACCTTTATAAAGTTTGTTATAGAATGATATATTTTGGACTATAGTATAAATCGTTACATTTATAAATTAATATTAATAATATATAACATGGTTAAAAGACAAAAAGGTGACAGAAGTTCAAACATCCTTAATACATTGGATTTAGAAATTTTAAAAATTCTTAAAAAACAAGACAAGGATGTTGGAATACTGCAATTAGGAGAGCTTGTTGGCATGTCACACAGAGCCTTAAAAGGCCATGTTAGACATCTTCTTAAAATCAAATTAATAGAAAAGAAAGCCACTCAAAAACATGGTAAAATTCCTTTGAAGATTACAGAAGATGGATTAACTATTTTAAATGTTTTGAGTAGGAATATGAAATAAAAAATTTAATTTTATTCTGGTAATGCTGGTGGTTGGGGCATACTACCCCCAGACAACCAAAAATATATTCCTATGCCTGCACCAACTAAGATTAAGATTATTAAAATCCAAATCCATGCACTCATCCCTCTTTTTGATTTTATCATTTTAACTATACTTAGCAAAATACGCTTCTGCTACATTATCACCTTGATTTGGTTCTTGTGTTATAATTACTTTATCACCAAAAGTCCAAATATGCATTTGTTTATTTGATTCAGGATAGTATAAAAGTAATTCCATCCCATCTACTATCTCTACCTCATAATCTTGACCATTATCATCCATTGATTGTTTTGCATTAGTATAATAAGTTAATGCGTCTGCATTGTTGTTAAAAACATAAACATTCCCTTCAGCATAAGGGTCATAGATTCCCTCATAGTGTTTAAATGAAACACCAAACTCTGTATTAGAAATACCATTACTTCCCATTCTATCAAAAGTATAAGATGTTATTTCTTTAATAATATAAGAACTTCCATCATCAGTTTCTTCATCTTCGTTTTCTCCTACACAAACGCCATTTTCACAGCCATTAGGACAATTATATTTTTTAAATCTAACAACCCCTAATTCATCACAATACCCTTCTAACAAATACTCTCCCACATCTCCATCTTCACTATTATCACACTCTGTGCAACATGAGTCTCCTTCTCCGAACGAACTTTCTGAAGTGGTTATTTCTCCTAAAGAATTAACATGTTTTGTGCTAAATGCTGTTCCTCTCTTAGCATAATTTAATCCTCCGTCATTATCATTACATTCTACAGGCAATGCCGGTGGAACTGTTGAAGCACCAGATAATTTACAATTCCCACTAACTTTAAGGACAAGACCATTTCCTACACCTGCTTCATTATCTAATACATCTCTATCATTCATAAAATTAAATATTGTTCCCCATTGTTGATTTTCACTATCCCATAAATAGGCTTTTTCAATATTACAATCACCCTTAATATCATTTAAACTCTTTCCAACCATGTCAGGAGTCACAGAAAATAAATTCCATCCTCTTGTTAATTCTAAAACATCTATAGAAGCAGGGTCATCTATTGAGGTTGGGAAAAAATCATAGTCCTCTCTTAAATAAACCCAAACGCCAGCATTAAGAAAATAACCTGGTTTTGTTCCAGAGCCAAGAATTGACCCTAATTTTCCGCTTTCTCTTTTAGGAGTGAGCCTAACATAATCTTTATTTACATTATCAAAAATATAAACATATTCTACAATTTCATTTTCAACCAATTCATTTAAAGAATCATCAAGTGTATACATCCCTATTAAATTCCATCCTTCATTTAAGTGTATACTAATTCCCACATCATTTACTTCTTGCTGAATGTCATCAGGAAGACTCGGAACTCCCGGGTCTGCAGCAGAAACTAAAACAACGAATCCTACAACTAATATCAATGCTATTGGTAACAGATGTTTTGTTTTCATAAATATATAGTGCAATATAATATTTAAAAACCTATCGATTGACTTGTTATACCTATTCGATACCTTAAAGATGACTAATCCATTAAATAAAGAATAATATTTGTCTATATGACAAATTATTCATTACTTAGTTTTGTTTTACGAGGTGAAAGAAGAAAAGCTATACTCCTTTGTTTGAACAAACCAATGATACCAAAGGAGATTGCTAACAGTTGCAAGGTTAGCATACATAATGTTTCAAAATCATTAAAAGAATTGATCGACAGAGGATTGATTGTATGTAAAAATCCACAAGATAAATTTTATAGATTCTATGAACTCACTAAAAAAGGAAAAGAAATTTTAAAAGAAATAGAAACAAAGCAATTAGAATAAATTAATATTAATAATTCTCTGTGACATTCAATCTTTTCATAGCTAACATTTGTTCTCTAAACTCCTTAATCGTTGAACCATATGTCTGAGCCATGTTTTTGATTTCAATTGTTAGTTCTTGATTTTTCTTTTCAAGTTCATCTTGTTTTATTTTGTTAAGCTGTTTTTGTTTTTCAAGTTCTGTTTTCAATTCGCTGATTTGCGTTTTCTCAAATCTTTCATCAATCTCTTTTTTACTTAGGTCTCTAGAAATGTAAATATCAGGACAAGGACTTCGGAACTTCCAGGCATATCTAATGCATAATTCTTGGCGATTAAGCTTACTAGCATATAACGTCGCTGATGCATGCCTGAACAAGTGAAAAAAAATTGAGCGATTTAGAACTTTGTATCCTAATCTTTTTAAAAATTTCATTGTGTTCTTATAATTGTTTTTGAACACTGGCTCATCTTCTTTTATGCCTTCACTAATTCTTTGATTAAGATAATCTCTCACAGCTTCTAAACTATATTTCCAATACAAGCCAATCACTCTGCCGAGTGTTTTGCTATACTCCTCTTTCAAAGTTAGTTTAACAAAATTATCTTCTCCTTTAGGAAGTTGTATGTCTTCTCGTCTTATATTAAAAAATTCTTCAGCTCTAGCTCCCGAATCAAATAACATTGCAATCAAATATCTTTCTTCAGCATTTTTACATGCCTTGTATAATTTTTCAACTTGCTCTTCAGTTAAATAATCAGGAGTTCGCTGTTTTAATTTTGGTTTGACTTTTAGAATTTTGATTAGCTTAACTGCCTCATCTCCTAACTTCCAATTTAAATAAAGTATGGTGGCATTTTTTATTTTAATCTTGCCTGTTTCAGAATAAGGTTTTTTATGATATATTGTTTTCTTATCACTATTCTTTTTCTTAAAAGTATAAGTCAATGTGTTTTTTAATAATGCCTCACATAAATTCTCAGTGTCCTTAGAAGTTAATTTTGAACTTGATTTTTTCATAAATTCTAAAGCTATTCTCAAATTTGATAAATAACCTGTTAGTGTTCCTGCACATGGTTGGTTGCCTGTGATTTTACCAATTTGTAAGTCTCTTATATACTCTTTAATTGATTTCTTATCTTCTTGTGATATTTTCCAGTTCTTAACATTCTCAATCTGTTTTTTTATGTTAATTTCTCTAATTGGAATTTTTTCAGTATTTGTCATGTTATTTATACCAATTTTTATGTTATTTTATATACTATGGTATAAATAATCCTACTATTTAAATGTTTCCAGTATAGAGGACACAAAGTTCAACTATCTTGCTAATCCTGTGCTTTTTTCAATAATTCTCACACTTTACCTGATAAAATGCTTTTGGATGATTACAAGCAGGGCATTTTTCAGGAGGCTCTTTACCTATATGAGCATATCCACATTCCCTGCAAATCCATTGAACTTCTTCTGTTTTTTTAAATATTGTCTGTTTTTCTAGTTGTTCTAATAGTTTTAGATATCTTTCTTCATGATGCTGTTCTGCTTTTGCAATAGCTCTTAATCTATTTGCAATTTCTGTAAACCCCTCTTTTTCTGCAATATCTGCAAACTCAGGATACATTTTAGAATATTCATAATTTTCTCCTGCAGCAGCTGCTTTTAGGTTTTCAATTGTTGTTGAAAAAATTGTAGGAGTCGAAGAATCAACCAGGATCTCATCTTGTTCTTCTTTAGATAGTTCTTTTTTTAATTCCTGAATATGTTCAAATAATCTTTTTGCATGAGTTTTTTCTTGTTCCGCTGTTTCTAAAAAGATTCCTGCAATTTGCTCATAACCTTCATTCATAGCCAATTTAGCATAATAAGTATATCTATTTCTAGCTTGGCTTTCTCCTATAAATGCTTTGCATAGATTTTTTAGTGTTTCCATTTTTTTCTATTCCTCCCTAAAAATGGAGGCTTGAAATTTAGTTATAAATTTCATTGTTTGTTTCATTTTAAACTATTTTCCAATCTACTTTCCACAACCCATGTAAGTTACAATATTCTCTAGCAGTAATTTCTTGGGCTTGTATGCAGAATTCTGCTTCGGGTTTATCTCCTGGATTTAGGAATTTTTTATAAGATTTTCCATCTGCAATTAATTCAATCCATTCAATATAATGTTCTGCTTCCATTGGGTGTTCTATACTCCCTACTTTAACAACTATTTTATCAGTTTCAGGTTTTTCAATTATAGGAGCATGTTTTTCGCCTATTTCTGGATCTTCTTTTTTTTCTTCTTGAAGTTTCATTGGCTGTTCACAGCAAACAAGAGAATCTGCACCTTTATGTAAAACTTCAACAATATTCCCACAAATTTCACATTTCCATACCTGATTTTTTTGTGTCATGTCTTTGTATAGGGTAGAGGGTTTAAAAGTTTTGTTGTGAAATTATTTTTAATAATAATTAAGGATTCTACAGATTATCTAGGGGATTTTTAACATCTTTTAATTGTTCGTTACTAATATGGGTATAAATTTGAGTCGTGCTTATCGAGGAATGTCCAAGCAGAGATTGGATTTTTCTTAAATCTGTTCCTGCATCTAAAAGGTGAGTTGCAAAACTATGCCTCAAGGTATGGGGATGAACTTCTTTTCCTATGTTTGCTTTTTGAGCTGCTTTTTGAACTATTTTTTGTATGTTTCTTGTTGTTAATGGCTTTGTTTTAGAAAAGATATAATTCCAATCCTGATGTTTTTTTATAAATTTTTCAAGTTTTTTTGAAAGTTTTTGAGAAAGTATAAACATCCTGTCTTTTTTTCCTTTACCTTCTCTAACCCATCCAGTGTTTTCTGCAAAATCTAAGTCTGTTGGCTTAATATTGACAATCTCACTTACTCTTAATCCTGAAGAATATAAAAGCTTGAGAATAAGATTGCTTTTCTGATTTTCAACAGCTTCAAATAAAGAAGAAACTTCTTGTTTTGTTAAGACAATTGGAATTTTATTTTCTTTTTTAGGACGCTTAATTCCTGCGGTGGGATCTTTTTGTAAAACATTAATGTATGCAAATCTAATTGAAGATAAAAAAAGTATGTTTGAAGCAGAAGCTCTATCAGTCATTTTATCTGCTAAAAAGTTTTTTATATCTTGTTGTTCAATGTTGGTTGGCTCTTTATTTGCATGTTCAAGAAGTAGTTTGTTAAACTTAATATAATTTCTAAGAGTATATGGGGAGAGTTTAGAAATCTTAATTTCTGTTTCTAAGTTCTTGAGGAATTCTTGGGAGTTCATACCTTAGATTGTGCGAACTTCTTTATAAATGTTGTTTAGAAAGATTAAACCGCAAAAATATTTGTAATACAACTCCCTATGAAATGCGTTGCAATTATCACAATTATTGCAATCACAAGGTGTTCTATAATTGCTTTTGTTGGAGAAGTTTCATGCTGTTTTGAGATATAATAACTAAACAAAGTGATTAAAGCTAATCCCCAGATTATGCTAGTAATTATTGCTAAATCTAGACTTAAGAGAAGAAATGGTATTAAGAATGTTAATGCAAAAAAGAGTTTTGATAAGAATGTAGTTATTGTGGATTCCCAGATTTGTTTATGATTTGTTGATTTACTTCCAGATTCTTCAGAAATATGTACTCCCAGAGAATCTGAAAAAGCGTCTGCAATTGCTATTGTCAGAATTCCTGCAATTATAATTGATTTAGAATGGGTTCCTGCATTTAATCCTATTACAAGCCCTAGAGTGGTTATTATTCCAGAGGTTAATCCAAATCCAATCCCTTTTCTTATTGATATTTTCATAAGATTAATAGGATGTTAGTATTTAAGAAGTTTATTATTAAAAAATATGACATCCTCTCGTACGTAAATGTGCAGGTTTCCTCTATATCTTTTCTTATTTTTAGGCCATATCACCTTACTTAAGCTTTCATCTTCAAAACATCAATTTTTAGAGGATATCAATATCACTCCTTAAAAGATGTGATTTATTTTTAGTTAACCAGGATTATTAAGTCAATAATAAAATAATCTTAAAATAATAGTTTATTGGTAGATATCGATAGTTATAGGAGATTTAGATAGGAGATGGGGAGATATGAGATTGAGATATGGTAGTCCTACAAAACCAAGCTATTAGGATTAAAAAAGAAAAAAGAAAAAAGAAAAAATGATTATTCTTAGTCTTCATCAAAATCGTCAAGGGGGTTTTCTTCTTCAATATCATCCCCACATTCATCAAAAGAATCTTCTTCCATTATGTTCCCTCCATTAAACAATTTATTATTATTTTGGGATTTAAATACCTTTTGTTGATAGAAAATCCTCTTACATTTTAAGGGTTTAGTTTCTTTTAAATCTCAAGTATTCTAGTTATTGTATTATTCAGTAAACAAATTATTAAAAATGCTAATACTCTTATTTAAGTAATAATATAGAAAATTAGGTGATTAAATGAATATTGAAGAAAAATTAAAAGAATCTATTAGGAAAAATCCAAAAGATCCTATGAATTATTATTATCTTGGAAAAGAAATAATGAAAAAACCGTTTAAGGACATTAATTCTATAACGGCTATTGAAGATTTGTTTAAAAAAGCTATTGAATTTGGACCTCATTTATGGGCTCCTAAAATATTGTTGGGAGAACTCCTTTATAAAACTGGGAGGTTTAAAGAAGCAGAACCTTATTTTAAAGAATCTTTAAAAAATGTTCCAGAATCCTGCTCTGTAAAAGAATATTTAGCCAGATGTCTTTCTAAAAAAACAGAACCAAGTGGAACTCAGGAGCATTCTAAGGGTGAGGCCCTTTATTTACTTGAGAATAATGTTAGAGAATTTATCAGAATTTTGTTAGAATCTAATTTTAGGGGAGAATGGTGGAGGCAGGGGGTTCCTAGAAATGTTAGGGCAAAATGTGCTTCTAGAAGAGAGGAAGCCCTAGATGAAGAAAAAGAAACAGATTTACTATTATTTTCAGATTTTTATGATTATAAAATGATTATCGATTCAAATAAAAATATTTTTGCATCCTATATTGATATTAAGGAATGGGGAAGAAAACTTAATGCGATGGAGCCTATTAGAAATGCTCTTGCCCATAATCGTCCATTAAATAATGCTCCGTTGAGAATTACTGAATATTATCTTCATTTTAAAAAAGTCCTTGATAAGGTAAAAACTAAAAATGGTTCAGAAGTTTCAATGATTTAATAAATAAGGACATTTTTTATTTATTAAATTAGGAGTTTTTTCTAGATTTGATTTTATTCTTAAATCTCTTTTATTTGATATATATATATATATATTGAATATTGGCAAAACTTATATATTATTTTTAATAATCATAGTTATTGGATTGCTAGAATCAGATCACCCATATTCTATGGTGTCTTTATTAAGGGTTGCAGAAGAATCTACATTAAGTGTAAAGAGGTTCTCCTGCTGGATTAATAAAACAAATTTTTGATGGTAAAGTAAAATCTCGTAGTGGCAAACCTGCTAGAGAGATGGGAGATCCCAGAGATTATTTATATATTTTAATGAAACAACAGACTCAGCTATTAAGCGAAAATCATAGGACTACAGATGACTTCCAGTTTTTAGAAGTTATAGATTTAGTAAGAGAACAGGTTGCTACTCAGGTTGAAAATTTATGTCATATTTTTGGTTGTGTTGGACTTGCAACAAGAGTTGATAGAAGTATGACTCTTGAAAGAAGGGCTAATCTATATTCTAGTTAATCTGCTTGTGCAAAGCTTTAAAAACTATTTTTTATATGTAAAAATACTTCTAATTGATTTTTAGATAATTTGAGATAAAATGACAGATACAAATACTTTAGATGAAATTACACTCAAACCGGTTTTAACAGGTGCAGAATGGCATAGTGCAAATATAAAGCGAATTAATAAACTTAGGGTTGAGAGCTTAGTTAGGGGTATACCTCTGGATTCAGAAGAAGAGCTAGATTTTTGCACTTCAAAAGAGTATGTTTATCATCATCGGGCTAGAAGAACAACCCTTACATTTAGAGGAAGATATAAACAAAAAGCTTTATATTGGAATGCAAAAGCAGCAGAAATAGAGATGAATGGAAATCACACAATAAGAATTGAAGAATATACTGCAAATGATATAGAGTATTATATTTAAAATGGTAGCAATAACACATCCAAATTTATTTCAGAGAATTAATTATACTATAATTGAAAATCCAAGAACAAGATATACTGAAGAAGATAATGAGGTATATAAAAGAAGATATGAGGAGGAAATATTAGATTTTGTGATTAAAAATGGTTTTTTTAAATATAAATAATCTCAATGACTTATAGTGCTTTGGTGAATTCCTATATTTTTTATAAATCTCAATAACTTATTTTAAGAGGATTATATTGATCTCAGCTACTTAATCTCTCTTCTCAACTATAAATTTTTATTAAATTAACATAGACAAAAATAAATTTTGGTTAGATTTTATCTTCCAAAATTTTAAGATAATTGACTGGTTTCACCACACTTATAGAAGGGTTTATAAAGTATTTTTAAGGTATAAAACTTATAAATTAGATAAAATGGCAAAGGCAGGAATTAAATTAGAACGATTAGATAGGAAATCCCTAGATAAAATTGCAGCTCAAGAAGGATTTACAAAATTTCGATGTAAACTTGTTTCTGGAAATTTACAATATATGAGTCCCGAAGGATTAGTTAGGACTTATGACTCTGAAACTGGAGAAAAAACAATACCAGACTATGTTTCAATGGCAGAAACAAAAAATGGTAGAAAATTTCATAATCCTATAGCATCTAGTGCAATTAAATTTGGCACGGGAATAAATCAGTTTAAGAATAGCACTAAATCTCCTTATAATGGGATTCCTAAAAAAAGAAGATAAAAACCTCTTTAAGTTCTTTATATAAATTCAAGCTTATCTTTTGAGAGATTTATTAAAAACATTATTTTAGAGTATTATAAAATTTAAATACTTGTTTTAAGAAGTTAATTAAGAGGTTGAAGATGGGTGAAGAAAGTAAAAAATATAATAGTGTTGATGTGTTAACTAGGGCTATTAAAGGTTTAAGTGTTGTTACTAAAACCAATACCTTAGATTCTGTAGATATTTTTATACGTTATTATTCTGTTAATGAAGGTTTTACAGAAAAAGGGAGTAATACTGCTTACTTTTGTAAAACTTGCAAAGGATATTATTTTGGAAAGGCTCCATTAAATAAAGATGGTGAGGGGTGTTGTGAAGTTTGTGGGGGCTTGTTGTAATGTTAAAGATAATTTTTAGTTTTCTAATTGTAATTTGTTTGTTAAATGTCAGAGTCAGTGCTAGTGAACAAACTTGGATTTTAGGAGATTCAATTAGTTTGGATTATGAAGGAGAAGGTTACCCCCCCATATTACAAAAAATGACTAATATTACTTATTCTAATCTGGCTAGAGGAAGAAAAAGATGTGACTATGTTCGAGATGTTGAAATTAAAATGATTAATAAAAGTTCTGGTTCTGCAATTGTTTTATGTGGAATTAATGATCTTTATCAAGGAAATACTTCTAAATAGATTATTAAAAAATTAGAAGAAATATATTTCCTACTTGTTGCTAAAAATATTTCTGTGGTTATGATGAGTATCTTACCTTATGAAACTAAAAAAGATTGTAAAGAAATCTTAGAGATTAATAAATGGTTAAAAGAATTTAGCGAGGAAAAAGGAGTTGTTTTTGTGGATTTATATCCCTATTTTGTAGATGGCAAGGGTAATATAAACAAGGATTTATTTAGAGATGAAATTCATCCAAACAAACAAGGTAATGAATTAATTGCAAAATTAATTTGTAAACAAGGATTTAATAATCCTACCTGCAATGGGATAAAGCTCCCACAATTAAAAACAAAAACAACAAGTATTTTTAAAAAAATAATTAATTGGTTTAATTAAATAAACCAATTAGAAAAATTCTAAAAATCAGATTATTTTTTCTTTTTTCTCTTAGAGGTTGGAATTGAAAATATTAAAAGTGATTTTATTATCAACAGAGTTCCTAAAACTATCCAGATGTCCCAAGAGGTGTAGGTTCTTACAATGATAAGGATTAACCCAAGAACTAATAGTTTTAATGCCATAGGCCCTTGATGTAAACGGTTTTCCATTTTTTTTATTACCCCCTTTTAACTTTATCTTCTATAATTAATTGTAATCAAATTATTTAAATGTTTTTAAGAAAAAATTAATCTTCACATTCATCAAAGGTAGTTAAATGAATGCTCTCATAAGCTTTTTTTCTTTTTTTTGAACATTCATCACAATATTTTCTAGGATATCTTGAATTTGGTTTTGCTTCAAATTCTTTATTGCAATCTTTGCAGTTCTTTTTTACCATCTTAAAAAGAAGAATAATGGGTTTAAAAAATTTATCTAATCTTAATAAACTAAAAAATAAAAATAAAAATAAGCCTAAAATGTGTTTTATTAAAAGTCTTCGCTAGACTGTTCAGATTCTTTCTTTTTTGCATGACATTCCTTGCAAAAAACAGGTTTGCCTGCTGTTGGTTTGAAAGGGACTTCACATTCTTTCTTACACTCGTCGCAAATTACTTTATGCATTTCTCTTGGGCCTCTATCAAAACTTCTGTTTCCACCAAAACTTCTATTTCCGCCAAAGCTTCTATTTCCGCCAAAGCTCCTTTGAGGTCTGTTCTTTCTAAAACAATCTTGGCATCTAACTGGTTTGCCTGCAGTTGGTTTAAAGGGAACTTCACATTCAGCTCCACAATCAGAACAAGTTGCTTTATGCATTTCTCTATCTTCCATATGCTTTTATTTTCCTCCGTTCTATTATTCTTCTGCCCTAAATTTATTAGGTAATCTAAGCAGAATTAAAGGGTATTTAAATGTGTTGGTTGTAAAGAATTTATTTGAGAGAATAAACCCCTAGAAATGATTATTTTATAAACTAAATTAAGTTAACTTTTTCCAGGCCTAAATAAATCTAATTTATTATCCAGTTAGGTATACTTACATTACATGAATCAATTCTTTAATCATTTAATTTGTATAACTCAAAATTTTATATAATCTTAATATCTCGCTATCTAAAATATGGATTTTTTAAATTAAAAAAAGACAAAGAAGTTTTGTAGATTAGAGATAGATTTATAAACTAGAATTAAATAAAAAATAAATAATAAATAGATATTTTTATCTGAGGAGGCGAGGTTTTACTGAATTTGAAATGTTAAAAAATCTGAAAAAATCTATAGTGAAGACTCAATTAGTTACTAGGAGGGAAATTACCATTGGAAATAGAATCCCTAAGGATTATTTTATTACAAAAGGGGTTGGAGAGAGTGAGGTCACAATCCATGCAGGTTCTTATCATTTAGCCTTGAAAAACGCAGGCATTGAAATGTGTAATATAATGACTTATTCTTCGATTATGCCTAAGATTGCGAGGGAAATTAAAAAACCTGAGGGGTTTATTCATGGAGAGGTTATGGAAAGTATAATGGCAGTTGCGCATTCTAAAAAAGGCAAAAGAGCAAGTGCAGGAATTATCTTTGGTTGGTTATATGACAAACAAACTCGAGAGAAATATGGAGGATTAGTCTGTGAGCATAATGGAGAATATTCTGTAAAAGAAATTAAAAGGCTATTAAAATTAAGTATTGCTGAACTTTATTATAATGGTTTTTCTGAAAAATATGAGTTAAAAAAAATAAGGATAATAACTGAAAGCTTTGTTCCTCAAAAAAGATTTGGAACGGTATTAGTTGGAATTTGCTTTACAGATTATATTTATCCTGTTATCTCTAATTCTAAAGATAAATAAAGAAAATATAAATCTTATGTTTATCTTCTATAAACTCTAGGGATAAAAAAGGCATCAGGATAATTTCGAAGGATATATAAACTTAAAAGAATTGAATTTTATAGGTTATGAATTTATTTTTAAAGATATAATTTTAATTAATGAAAAGGGGTGTCATTAAAATGGCTGCAAAAAAGAAAGCAAAGAAAAAACCTGCAAAGAAAAAAAAGTAGTTTTTGTTTAGATAAAGGGTCTTATTTAATTTTTATTTTATTCTGAATTTTTATATCCATAATATCTTTCTAAAAAGATTATGATTAAAGCCCCTTTATTCATATTTTCTTTACTAAATCTAAGATTATATTTTTTATTTAAGGTTGTTTTTTCTATTATAAAATCTCCCGGTTCTAGCATATTTAATTCAGAGTGATAAATTTTTCTTTCACTATCTGTTAAAAGATGATAAGCATTTTCAGGATTTTTTAAAATCTTCCTAATCTTTTCTCTAAAAATTGTATCTGATTTAATATATTCTTCTAAATTTTCAAAAGGAGCAGGTGTTTCTTGAATAGATTTCCAATCTTTATAATCTTCTGCTAAACTAATCTTTGGAATTTTAATGTCTTTTAAATCTGTTTTTAAATCTTCTAAATTTCTTTTAGAAGTAGAAGAATATGCAAGTTCTGCACTAATTAAACTTGTTAAACTAAATGCTAAAGATTTTAAAAAATTTCTTCTAGAATGAATTTTAAATCTATAGAATAAAGAACATCAAAAAAACAATGGGACACTCCACCTTAAAAGGTGGAGTTTGTGATAGCCCCTTGTTTTTAGGACCTCAGGAATCTAAGATTCCTGATGGTGCTCAGGATTTAACAATCCTGACATGCTCAGAAATTAAAACACCAAAACAGAATCCATTTACTAAAGTAAGTGTTTTAATTTCTGACATTATAAATATGTGGATCTCTTTTATTTTAATAGTTAATAATAAAAACTTGTGTTTAAATGTAGTTACTAAAATCTTAATTTTCTAGATTTTTATTAGTTTTAACCACTACATTGCTTATGTAGGAAGTTTTAAGCTTTGATAGGAAGTTATTGCATGTGGAAATATTGGTATCTGTTACAATGATGTTTATAGGTTGGAGTGTGGTGGGATTTGTTAAGATGTATAAAATATATAGAAGAAGGTTTGATGATGATAAACCTTCTGAAACTGATTTAGGAGGGTTGGAAAGATTACATTTAGTATTGGGGGCTGGAATAATTGGAATTATTTTATTAACTCATGAATTAACTTCTTGCACAAAAAATGATCCAAATTATGTCCCTCATCCAAGAGGAGCTATAACTCAAGATTATAGTGCTCAAAACCCTCAAAATCCCCTATTTTTTCCCTAGTTCTGATAATATATCTTGTGCGAAGCTTTCACACATAAAATATGTTTTATGAGTAAATAGCAAAAAAACAGCTATATTTGGGTTGCGAGGATTGTTTTTTGATTATTGAGGGTTTGAGTATTACCAATTGCCTGAATTATAATATGCATCATATTGAGGCTCTAGTTTAGTTGTTTGCTCGGGTTTAGGTATTTGTCCTAGGGCACTATAACTTGTTTTATCTTCTAAATTATCTAAAGTTTTAAATGATTTTTGAATATCATTTAATGCTAAAGTATGAGCAGATTCAAATGCCTGTTTTTTTGAAGTTTGTAAAATATTTAATAGGTTTGAGCCTCCAAGGTAAGATTGTTTTTCAATTACATAGTATCCAAAACAAGGGCCTTTTACATTATAATTGCAGAGGTTTGAACCAAAAGAATTTGATAATTCAAATCCTCCATCTATTTCTTTTAAGATAAATCTCTTCATTATTATTTTAAATTTTGTTTATATTTAAACATTTGTTTGGTGAAAACCATGTTTTTTTGAGTTATATTAAAAGAGCTATATTAGGGGAGTTATAAGTTGATTATATAAATCTGAACAGAGTTTATATGCTTCATTAGTGACTTCTGGAGTTTTTAGAGCTACTTCTCTTATCCCATAATAAACTCCTGTTCCCAGGGCAGTAAGAAGCCCTGCCCCTAAAATAATATCAAGAGTATTAGTAATTATCCTTGTTGGGAGTGGTATTTTTATTTCTAAAGAATCCAATTCTATCACTTTAGAAGTTTTATTTGTTTTTTTATTTGTTTTTTTATTTGTTTTTTTATTTGTTTTTTTCATTTTTTGGTTTAATTTTTATTTTTTGGATTTTCCCTATTAGGGGCAAGCATAAGTAAGAGGACTACTGCTAAAACTGTTATTATAATTTTTGAGCCTGAAAAAGGTATCCAAGTAAGGATTATAATTGCTATAATTAAGATTAAGATAGATTTAAAAGAGTTTTTTGTTGTTTTTGGCAATCTTTCTTGTTTGTTTTTTGTTATTTTCTTTAATTTTTTAGGCATTTTGGTTATGCAAAAAGTTTTTGTTTTTGCTAAAAAGTTTTTGTTTTTTATTTTATTTATTATCTGAGGTTTTTGTTAAATCAATTATATCTCTTTTTGAAGATTTCTTTCTAAAAAATGAGAAAATTAAAATCACTGCAATTGTAGATAAAATAGTCTGTAGAATAAATCCTGCCAAAGGTTCTGTTGAAATATTGTAAAAATTTTGAGAATTTTCAATTACTTTTCCAGTAAAGGGATTTGGAATTTTGCAAGTCTTAAATTTATTACATGGAACAATTGGGAAAAAAAAGGATAGGGTAGCAACTGCTAGCCCTGCAATCAGGCCTTTGTTTAGAAATTTTAAAGACAGGAGCTAAAAAAGGCGAATGTTGTGGAA
>CAZGSA010000006.1:14129-20948 GCA_964528215.1 Candidatus Woesearchaeota archaeon | reverse complement strand
AAGAAGGGACTTTTTGTTTTGATAAAGATTTTACTATTGATTCTCCAAATTGCTGTCCTGCTGGTTATGTTTGTGTAGATGGGGGGGTTCATAATGGTGATGGAGATTATATATGCAAGTTATCTAGTGTTACTCCAACTATTTTTAATTGCAGTAGTTATGGAGATAATAAAATTGATTGTGAGGCAGATATAGAAAAAGTGTCAGATACTCTTACTTGTGGAGGAACTTCTCAAACATTAAGAGATTGTATTAGTGGAGGAGATGCCCTAGGAACTAGTGTCACTACTGTTGATTGCAAATGTGTCTGGGATGATGATGATTCTATATGTAAAGAAGGAACATTTATACAAAGTACTGCTTATAATACTATTCCAGTAACCCATATGTGTTTAGATAATCCTGTTTATGGAACTTGTATTAATAATAGAAGAAGTGTTGAAATGCATGGAGTTATGGAATGGGACTCTGCTACCCTTCTTTATATTATAGCTCATGAACCAACGGTAGTAGATGATGCTAGTGCAGAAGCATGGTTAAATGATAACTGTGGTTTAGGAAGTCTTTGTCCTACAGGAACTACTACTATTCTCTGTGGACAAAACAAAGTTCAGTTGCCTTTTTTTGGGTTTATAGGGTTAATAATAAGTATTTTGTTTATAATTGGAATTTATATCCTAAGAATAAGGAATAAATAGATTTAATCAAAAATAGTAACTCTATAAACATAGGGGTTGTGAATTCTTTAATCTTTTCACTAAAATTTATAGGTTTTACTCCTTACAGTCTAGTGAAGATAAATAATCCTAATCAAATTATATTTTTATTAGTTAAAAAAGAGTTTTTTATAACCCATTATTTCCCTAATGTCTTTTATCTTTAAAATTTTAGGGAATATTAAGACTCTATTTTAAAAGAGATATATTTCTTTTAACCTAATTCTAGGGGGGATTATTTTAAAATAAATATGACATCCTCCTACACCCAAAGGTGTAGGTTTCCATGATGCTCTTCTTGGGTTCTTACATAAGTTTTTACAACTTCAGCTTGAACAAAACCAATAGAAGAAGCAAAACTCCCCCTGCTCCAGAGATGTCCCCTGGGATACCTTAATCTTGCCTTTTCATGATGTAAGAAAAAAAGTCTTGCAGATAACCCCTTCAAAATATTCAATGCTTGCGCAGGTGATAGATTCATAGATATCTTAACAACAATATGCACATGTTCAGGCATAACTGAAATCTCAATAATAATTATCTTATGTAATGATGCTGCCCTCCTTATACATGCCTCAACTAATCTAAGATATTTTTCTTTTCTAAACATCTCATACCTATATTTTGTACACCATTCAAAATGCCACATTGACAAGCCTACTGAATGATTATTTCTTTCATATTCATTTACTAAATTTTGGGTTTCCATTTTTTCTCCAGAGCTTTCGCTAAGCAAAAGCAAAAGTTTAATTAATGAGAAAGTCCTAACTACATTGAAGTGTATTCAATGAGCTAAAATCCAGCTCATTAATACTAATATGAATAAATAGAAATAAGTTACGCTACTGCCTAAAGGCAGTAGATATCTTTAGAAAATATTATAAAATATCTCTTGTGAAATTTCTAAACTTAGGGTTTAGTTTTATGAATAAGCAATATTTATAAACCTGAATTGATTATCCTAAAATATAGTTGTAAAAAAGAAAAATGAGGTGTAAATTATTTTTAATCACTCTATTACTAGTATTAAGTTTAAACTTAATTAGTTTTGTTACATTAGTTAGTGCAGAATTTGAGGTTTATAACCATAGTGTTGATATTTTCTATAGTAAGGGTGAGTCTGTTAGGGGGTGGATAAATCTTAGTCTAGAAAATGAGCCTGCAGATAATATGCTAACTGCTTTTTCAAGTAATATAAGTATTTTAGAT
Source organism: Candidatus Woesearchaeota archaeon (assembly GCA_964528215.1). Classification (GTDB taxonomy): domain Archaea; phylum Nanobdellota; class Nanobdellia; order Pacearchaeales; family GW2011-AR1; genus ARS1285. The sequence goes on along the minus strand of CAZGSA010000006.1, from coordinate 19,023 downwards.
TTCTTAGAATTAAATGAAGCAGAATATAATTGTTCTACTTCTTATTGTACAAGTAGTTATCGGTCAAGTAATGGAGATACTTCAAAAACTTTTTCTTTAAATTCTGGGCAGTCTAAATTAATAGGATTAAGATTACAGGGAATGTTAAGTGAAGGGGTAACAGAAGTTTTATTTAAGCTAAATAGTAATGCAAATCCTAGTTGTACTCAACCATTATCAGTAGATATTCTTAATGATAATACAAAAGAATGGTGGTCAAAAGATTCTGCACCTGTTTTTATAAAATGTAGTGAATCAACAGGTTGTTTTGATAATACTGAAGACATTATAGCATATGAAATTATAGAAACTCCTTTTTGTGAAAAAATAAAAGTTCCCGGGCTTCCATCTTTTAGAGTTGGAGCAAATATAATAAAAGGAAGTTCAAGTAATGGTTTTAAAATGATTGTATATAACTCTGAAATGGAAAAATTAGATGAATGTGATGTGAATTCTGTTTCTGACTCAGGAAAATACTCTTGCGAAGTTGATTTAGGATTAAGTAGAGATACTGATATTTTTGTTTGTATTGCTGATGAAAGCAATTCAGGTCATCAAATAAATGGAGAGAATATAAATTCCTGTGGTTTTTTTGGAATAGATAATTATGAAGATTTTACTTCTGATTATAATATCTTTGTGCAGGGTGGAAAATTTAATGAACTAGGGACAATTTTAATTGATGAAGGTGAATTTGAAGACTATAATTCAGATTCTTTTAAAGAGTATTTAAATGATTATCTTAATAATAAATATGATAATGATTGCAGTGAGGATTGTATTATTCCTATTAAGTTTATATCTGGAATAAATCAAGATATAAGTTTATCAGAATTAACATTAAAATATAGGACAACTTCTGGTCCTCTAAGTTCTACTAAATTTTATGAAATAGCAGATGAGTCTGCAAAAATAGATTCTAATGCTTTAAAATTAGATTTACAGCATGCAAATCTCAATGTTCCGTATAGTATTGGGGACAGAAGATTAATTTTAAGTTTAGGAGGACAACAAATATTGTCAGAAGATATTGAAATTAGTGAAACTAGCTTTGAAATTAAGGATATTCTGCCTCACGAAGCTCCCGCACTAGTTCCCTTAGATTTAGTAATAGTTTTAGAAGAAGAAAGCACTAGGAATTTAACTTATAATTGGGATTTTGGAGATGGAAATAGTAAGACAACTAAAACAAAAATGACTTCGCATTCTTATGAAGAGATAGGAGTTTATGATATTACGATTAGTGTTTCAGATAATTTTGGGGGGAGAGTAAGTAAAACTCTTAGTATAAATGTGGTTTCTCCTAAAGAATATATTAATAAAACTATCGCAAGTTATAATCAAAATATCCAGGATGTTGAATCTCAGTTAGATGCCCTTCCTGAATGGATTAAGACTTATATCAAAAGGGAGATTAATATAGATTCTTTAAAATCAAGTATTAGTGAACAAGAAAACAGATTTGCAGAGGGGTTTATTAGTGATGACACTGCAATTAGTATTATGACTGCATTACTAGAATTAAAAGTCCCATATAAACTAGAAAAATCAGAGATAAAAAAATCTCCATTGTATATTAGTGAAGAACAGATAGATTTTAGTGTTTTAGAAGAACTAGGTTCTGGAACCATGGATTCAAATAAGATGAGAGAGGATTATCTTGTAGCACTTGCTAATTGGATTGATGAAAATATGGAAAATTCTATAGAATTCAGTGATTACTCTATTTATTATGATAGAGGTGTTGAAACAATAGCTTCACAAGTTAAGGTTATTCTTATGCCTAAGTCTGATACAAAAATTGATGAATTATTTTTTGTTGTAAATGGAGATGTTGAAAAAATTCAATTTAAAGAATCACTTAGTGATAGAGTTATTGGAGATAGTAAGGGGCTTCAGTTTTATGATTTTAGTGAATCCAAATCAATTGAATTTTTACATCCAGAAAAAATATCTGCTATTAATCTTCCTATTTATCTTTCTCCCAAATTTATTAATTTAGAATTTGGGCTTTCAATAGCCTGTAATAGGAATGGAGAATGTGAATCTGGAGAAACTAAAGAAAATTGTTCTAGTGATTGTGGAAAACCCTCTAGCTTAAAGGTATGGATATTATTATTAATACTATTAATCATAGCTCTTATTGTTTATATTATCTTACAAGAGTGGTATAAGAAAAAATATGAATCTCATTTGTTTAAAAGTAAAAATCAGCTGTTTAACTTAATTAATTTTATGTATAATGCAGAGCATCAAGGACTAAATAAAAACCAAATATTAAAGAGACTTAATGAAAAACAATGGAATAATGAACAGTTAAATTTTGCTTGGAAAAGATATAAAGGTAAAAGAACTGGTATGTGGGAGATTCCTATTTTTGTGTTTGCAGAAAAAAAGAAAGTAAAATCAGAGATTAGAAAAAGACAGCGACCCAAAATAAATCCCCAATCAAACTCTTTAATGTTTTCTAGAAGGCCTCCAAGGAGATAAAAGAGTATAGAAATATTAATAAATCAAGTTTGAGATATTATAATATAAATATAGGAATTTATAAAAAGATGTATTTAATCTAATAAATTATAGTGTTTTTAAAAAAGATTAAATTCAGGATAGAAAAGAATGGCTATTAAAATACTTAAAAATTTTACAAAGAGAATGTTTGGTCTTTTTTTTAGAAAAAAGAAAGAAATAAGGCTTGGATTTTATGGACCTCCAAATGCTGGAAAAACAAGTCTTGCTAATCGCATTTGTAAGGACTGGACTGGAGAAGAGATTGGAAAAGTGAGTAAAATCCCCCATGAAACAAGAAGTGTTCAGTTTAGAGAAGAGGTTGAGATTTAATACAAAGAAAAAGTATTAAAATTTAAACTAGTAGATACTCCTGGAATTGCTACAAAAATTGATTATGAGGATTTTATAAAAGCAAAGATGAAGAAAAAACAGGCTCAAAAAAGAGCAAAAGAAGCAACTCAGGGGATTATTGAAGCAATTAAGTGGTTAGATGATATGGATGCTGTTATTGTAGTAGTAGATGGGACTAAGAACCCCTATTCTCAGGTGAATATAACTATTGTTGGTAATTTAATATCTCGTAATATCCCGGTCCTTGTTGTTGCGAATAAAATTGATTTAAAAAAATCAAATCTTAAGCAAATTGAAGCAGCTTTTCCAGAATATGATGTTGTTGGAATCTCTGCTAAATATGGAAAAAATATGGATGAATTTTATGAAGCTGTTTTTAAACTAGCAAAAAAAATTTAAATATTTTATTGAACATAGTTAATAGATTTAAAAAAATAAACATTTATAAAACAGAAAATATATAATACAATATATGAATAAAAATTTAGAAAAAAGTAGGTGAAGATGACAAAGAAAAATAAAAAAGTAAAGGGGCTTACCCTTCATTTTATGCCCTATGCAGAAATTGCAATTCTAGATAGTGTTGAGAGAATTAAAAAATTATTAAAAATAATTTTAGATAACAAAGTGGTTATTTTGCAGGGCAGACTTAGGCCTGATGAAGAGACTAGACTTATTGAAGATACAATGATTATGATTGGAAATATCAAAGGATTCAAGGGTGTTGAACTAGCAATTATAACTCCTGAAGAAAATGATAAAACATTTATGCAAAAAATTAAATTTGGACTTGCAAAAGCTTTAATTGGACAGCAAGATGCTCTTACAATTATTGGGCCGGCTACTATTGTCAAGGAAATGAAAAAAGACCCTAAAAAATTAGAAGTTATGATGAGATAGTTCTTTTTTCATAAGTTCATTTCTTACGAAATTTCACAAAATGAAAAAAGACCCTAAAAAATTAGAAGTTATGATGAGATAGTTCTTTTTTTCCATATCTTTTTGATATTCTTAAATTACTTCTAATACTTCTTTGATTATTTCACCTACCTAACCCTAAGTTTTATAGCAGATTAATATTACATCTTCTAAGAGGTAGATTTCTTTTAATTAGAATAATAAGCAGTTTATTTTAAAATTTATAAACTTTGCTAAGATAATTTGCAAATACAAATCTTATATTTAAAGGCTTCGTAAGGTTTTTAAAATAAAGATTTTTCTTGGATTTTATTTTTGTTTATAAAGTTTTAGTAAAGCTTTAAAAACCTGAAGTATTCTTAAAAATTAAAGGGTGATAAAAAACATGAATTGTCCATTACATGATGAAGATTGGCTGTTTGAAGATGATTTTAAAACTTATGGCTGGTGTCCTAGGTGTAATCATTGGTATAGATTAGAAGAATTAAAAGAAGAAGAATAATTTTTTGTGTTAAATAGTAAGGTCTCCAGCCCCTTATTTTCTTAATTAGGATGTTTAATCTGATTAGGAAACCTTTTATTTAGAATATAAAACTTTATTAATTCCTGTTTCCTAAGAAATATATGCCACACCAATGCACACACTGTGGGAAAATCTTTCCTGATGCAGCAGAGGAATTATTAATTGGATGTAGTTGTGGTAGCAGATTTTTTTATTATATTAAACAAGAAAAATTAGATATGATGAAAAGAGAATCTCATGAAATTAATGAGGTTATAAAAGAATTGGCTAAGGCAGATAAAGCCCAGATTGAACAAGACATTAGGGAGATAACAGGATTAGATAATAAACCTGAAAAACCAGTTATTTTAGATTTAGAGTCTGTTCGTGTTATTAGGCCTGGCAAATTTGAAATTGATATTGTTAATTTATTTAATAAAAAAAGGCCCCTTATTTATAAACTTGAAGAAGGAAAATATATTATTGATTTAAATTCATCTATTAAAGCTGATAAAAAAGAAATTGATAAAAAAATTAGAGAGCCAGGCCCATTTTTAGCAAAAAAAGAGGGTG
>CAZGSA010000006.1:0-14029 GCA_964528215.1 Candidatus Woesearchaeota archaeon | reverse complement strand
ATGAAGAAGAAAGTGATGAAGAAGAAAGTGATGAAGAAGAAAGTGATGAAGAAGAAAGTGATGAAGAAGAGAAAAAAGATATAAAAATAAAATAATAAGTTTTAAAAGAGTAGATTTGTTTACTAAATTAATAAAATGACTGTTATAGAAATTAATAAGAATAATTTTCAAGAAGAAGTTGCAGAAAGTGAAATTCCAGTTATAATGGACTTTTTTGCTGATTGGTGTGGGCCTTGTCAGATGATAAAACCAATTTTTGAATCTATTAGTAAAAACTATGAAGGTAAGTTAAAGTTTGTAAAAGTGGATACAGAAGAAAATCCTGAATTAGCCAATAAATTTGGGATTCAGGGAATTCCTTGTTTAGTTATTGCAAAAAATGGGGAAGAAGTTGATAGGATTATTGGAGCTCTTCCAGAACCTAATCTAAAAGAAAAAATTAATGAAATTTTAGAAAACATTAATTAATACTAAAAAAACAACTTTTAAATAACTTGATTCTTTATTTATACAATCATCAATAAAACTAATAATATATAAACAAGTTTAAGTTAGAACTGCTAAGCAGAAATATTGGGTTCATCAGAAAGCAAGAAAAGTCTTGCTTGAGATTACAATCAGATACAGATAATAAACTAAAAAAGTGGTGTTGTGCCATAGAATAAAAAGAGATTATAGATTGAGGAGGTAAAGAAAATGCAAATAAATGACGTATTGAAAAAAGAGATTGAAAACATAAACCCAGATAAGGAAGCTATGGATAAAATTAATAAAACATCTAGAGATTTCTGTGAGCAATTAAAAAATAAACTAAAACAAAACAAGATTGATGCTCAGGTTTTTGTGGGGGGAAGTTTAGCAAAAAATACTATTGTTAAAAAAAACAAGTATGATATTGATGTCTTTGTTAGATTTAATAAAAAGTATAAGAATAAAGAGATATCTGAATTATTAGGAAAACAAATTCCTAATGCTAAGAAAGTGCATGGTTCTAGAGATTATTATCAAATGGTTGTTAATGATATTTTAATTGAAGTTATTCCTGTTTTAGAAATAAAAAATCCAAAACAAGCTAAAAATGTAACAGATTTAAGTTTTTTTCATGTTAAATATGTTGTTGATAAAATAAAAAAAAATAAAAAATTGGCAAATGAGATAAGATTAGCTAAAACTTTTTGTTTTGCTCAGGAATGTTATGGGGCAGAATCTTATATCCATGGTTTTTCAGGCTATGTTTTAGAATTATTAATTTTACATTATAATAGTTTTGTAAAATTTTTAAAACATATGTCTAATTTAGATGTTACAGATAAGTTTATTATTGATAGTGAAAGATTTTATAAAAGTAAGCAACAGGTTTTAATTGAGTTAAATGAAGCTAAATTACAATCTCCAATTATCCTTATTGACCCTACTTTTAAAGAGAGGAATGCTGCAGCTAGCTTAAATAAACAAACATTATCTAAATTTCAGCAATCTATTCAAGAATTTTTAAAGTCTCCTAATCTTGAATTCTTTATTAAAAAAGATATTGGTAAAGGAATGAAGAAAAAATATGGTGGCAAATTAATAACAATTTTTGTTCAAACAACTAAACAAGCAGGAGATATTGCGGGAACAAAAAGCAAAAAGTTTTTTGATTTTTTTATTTACAAGTTAAAAAGAGATATTCAGATTAAAAAATCAGAGTTTGATTATGATGAAGATAAAAATCTAGCTTATTTTTACTTTGTTTTAGATAAAAAAGCTGAGGAAATTATAAAAGGGCCTCCAATAACTTCTATTAAAAATCTTACAAATTTTAAAAAAGCCCACCCTAATGCTTTTATTAAAAAAGGTTTTGCATATGCAAAACTAACTCATAATTTAAGCTTTCCAGAATGGTTTAGAAATTTTGTTAAAAAAGAAGAAAAGATAATTAAAGAAATGGGTATTAAAAAAGTCTGGAAGGAGTGATTACCCCCTTATTTCAATTTTTCCTTTTCTTTTATCCTGAGGACCTGAATAATTTTCATTACAATTATAAGATAATATAACTTCAGACCCACAATCATTAAAAGTACAATCAATTGAATGAATATCGCTATGCCTATGGAATAAATAATCCATTCTTATTAAAGCAGTAGTAAAACCAACTCCAAATTCCTCATGAAAATCTTCATTTGCTTTATCAATCCTAAGATTTCCTATCCTTGTAACTTGATCTTGCACAAGTCCAGCAGGTGAAGAAAAAGTTAATTTTGTTAATCCATTTCCATGTAATTTAACATGTGCAGAATTAATATGATTGTTTCCCATAAAAGTTGATTGAAGCCAAGTTGCATATTGTGGGAAATGTGCATCTTTTTGCAATACCTTTGGCTGTTCTTGTTCTATCATTTTATCTTTACTCTTTCCCATTTTCTTTCATAATTTGATCAAACATGAATACTAAAGCATTTGTAAAAAAGGGTGTGTTTAGCCATACTGCTATTTCCTCCTCTGGTAAATCTCCTTTTGAGATCATAAAAAGAACTTGTTCATTATCTGCAATAAAAAATCTAGTATCAATATCAATTTGTTTTGCTTTTATCTTAAATTTTGTATTAATTTTCTTAATCTCTTTTTCAGGACCAGATAAACAAACTTTTAATTTAATATTTGCATTATTTAATCTATCAAAAATTGAAGAAAAAAATCTTGATTTTATTAAAATTTCATTAGTTGAAGTGCATACAACAACTTCTTTTTTTGCGTTTTCTAAAAGATCTTTAACATGGTTATAAATTGTTGATTTTCCTTTTATTGCTCCTGAAATCTCTTCATGCCTTACTGGTTGAATACCCACCCTATATAATTGTTCTAATTCAGAATATTCTGCAGTATCTTTTAATTTCAAGAGAGTTTTAATTTTTTCATCAGCATTTTTTTGTGTATTTAACTTTAATTTTTCAAGGATAATATTTGGTTTAATTGCAATATATTTGACAGGCTTACCTAATTTCATTATTGTAAATCCTCTCTTCTCTAAACCTTCTAAAACATCATAAGTTCTTGACCTTGGAACTCTAGACATCTCTGCAATTTCGCCAGCACTTGCAACTCCTCTTCCAAGTAATGCTAACCAAACTTTAGTTTCATAAATATTTAAATTAAAATGTTCTCTAACATTATTAATTAAGTCTTGTTTTATAATCATTTTATCTTATTATCTTAATAAAAAAAGGGTTTATAAATGTTTTGATATTGTTGTTACTGAGTAATTAAGACAAAATAGTAAGCTTTAAATATAGATATATTAATAGTTAATAAGAGATGAGTTATAAAAAAATTAGAAATAATATTAAAATATAAATATTAAAATGGATACAAATAAATTATTTAAAATAAGTTTAGTATTTTTACTAGGTTTTATTAGTGCAAGCTCTCTTGGATATTTTTTAGTTTATGGGTTAGAGATTCCTTTATCTCTCTCATTAAATAATAATTCAAATAATGCTCCTTTTGATTTTATTAAGGAAGATAATATAATGATTTATGATGATAAGATTGTAATCAGTATTGATGGGGCAAGTTTAAGCAGATATGCTCCTACTGGGAGTATGATTCCTGTTTTAGATGAAGGTTCTAATGGTATTAGAATTCAACCTAATAATCCTGAAGATGTCCATATAGGAGATATAATTACTTTTCAGAAAAACCAGAGTTTAATTGTCCACAGAGTTATTGATAAAGGAACAGATGAACAAGGAGATTATTTTATTACTAAAGGGGATAATAATACTTTTAGTGATGGAAAAATTAGATTTAAAGATGTTAAATATATAACCATAGGGATTATTTGGTAGGGAATAAAAATGAAATGTTTAAAGAACAAGGAATTTGCAAAAATATTGGCTGAAATTAGTTGTAAACCTGACAGTGTTTTAACAAGAATTCCAATAATAACTACTCAACAAGTTTCTGCCCAGGGACATGGATTAGTTGAAGGTTATACTTTTTTTAGTAGTCCTGTTTTAGGAAAAATTGGAGCAAATATTGGTGAAATTAGAAAATCTGTTGGAAAACATGTGGATAATTGTTATAACTGTGCAGAGAGATATATTAAATTTTTAGATGCAGAAGTGAGTAATAAACGTATTTTTGGAGAATTAAATGTTCCTGAATTACCTTTTGGTTTTGGAACATGCTCAGAAGCTTACTATGAAAGAGAGAGATACTGGAAAAGAGTTTTACCAGCTCTTTATATAGAATTTGATAAAAAATATTTAAAAATATTGTAAAGAGTTAAAAAATAAAAAATGTTAAAAATACCAGAATGCCCAAGAGATATAGAAGAATTAGACTGCTTATTATATGGATTGACAAATCCAAGATTTGATGCTCATCCAAAATTCTTAAAAAGAGAATCTGAAATTGAAAAAGGTTTATTAAAAAAATTCCCAGGACTTTCAGAAGAAGTTGCTAGCAAAATCTCAGAAGTATTTGAATTTGAAAAAGAAGATGAAGAATCCTATGGGTTGATGCTTAAATGGGGAGATACAAGAAAACAAGCAGCTAGAAGATATCTAGCTCATTTTAATGCCCCTTGTTTAAATTGTGTAGATATTTATACAGATGTTCTTGCAAAGAATGTTGAAGCTATGTTAAGATTTGGTGATGTTAATATTAGACAAAATCCAGAACAAATGGATAAACTATTACTTGAAACTCATTTAGAAAGATTGGGAAGTGAAAATCTAAAAAATTTAGGTATTGGCATTGATTATAATCTTTTATTTGGTGGAAAAAATTAAAATGAAAACAAGACAAATGAATATACATAAATGTCCTAGGGAAAATTTATTGTTTTTAGTTAGAGCTATAAATCGAATTTATAATTATAATGCATTTAAAAGGCCAGATATAGAAGAAACTAGGGCCAAGGTTATTCAATCAGGAGATATTTTTATAGAAGAAGAAACAGAAAGAAGGCATAAACAACATGTTGAGAGATATAAAAAAACAGAAAGTTTAAGAAATGCTGTTGAAGAGTATACTGAAACCGTAATTAGTGAAGATAATAGAGAAATAGAAAGATTAGGGCTTCAAGTTCTTTTAGAAAAACATATCAATGTCTGTCCAGACTGTAGGCTTGCTTATAATAAATTTCATAGAAATATGTTAGAAGATAAAGAAAAAGTCTACAGGCAAAGAGGAGTTGTTGATTATGATGGTGAAGAAACCTTAAAACAAGAAGAAAGATTATATCTTGGTTTAATGGATTTTGATTGTTAAAATATCTTATTTCTATAATTCAATATACATTTACCAAATATGTTAGTTTTTATATCTTATTATATTTTTAATTTATTCATAATATTATTAATCTATGAAAATCTCCCCTACAAAGCGAATAAGTTTCACAGATTATCAAAATTACATTCTAAAAAATGTGGACTTCTTTTATATCTGAATATAGATTTATTAGATTAAAATCCCTTAGTTGTTCTTTGTTAATTATTGGGTATTTCTGATTTATAAAAATAACTTTCTTAAATCACACCAAGCCCTATTAACAACCAGTTAAGAATCATTCCTAAATATAATCCAATTGTTATAAAAGGCATTGCTGGATAAAATTTACCTTTTCTTGCTAAAATAAATAAAAATAAAAGAGCCATTGTTGCAAATCCTGCTAATATTAGTCCAGGTAATAATGAATTAAATGTTTTAATAAAAACTCCTGCTGCTATTATTGGAAATACAACATCTCCTCCACCTAAAATTGCCAAGCTAATTTTTATCTTTGCATTTTTAAAATGTTTTTCAAGTAAGCCTGAATTTTCTTTATATTTTTGTTTTATTTGTTTTATTTTTTGTTTTTCTTTTTTATTTGCATAGGGTACAAAAAAACCTGCAAAAACCTTTACTTTATTCATTTGGTATTTTGCCATCTTTTGCATTACCTCTGAATGCCAGACTGCCCAGATATCCCAAAGAGATATAGCAAGAAGCAAAATTATTGTTGTTAAAATATTTAAAATAGAAACCAAAACTGCTGCAATCCCTGGATAAATTATTAATTCTGTTAGATTATGAACAAGAAGATTTCTTTTAAAAACTTTAAAATATGCTAAAGGAAGTGCAATTAAAATTGCTATTAATGCGGGATAATAATTTATATTTAAATTAGACAATATCACATTAAAACTTAGACTTATTGATAAGATAATTATTATAAAAAACCAAACCCTAATTATTTTTTCTGCATTTATTTTTGTTAAAAGAAAAAACAATCCAATTGCTATTACAAATGCAATCAAAATTGGGAATAAAAGACTCCAAGAACATTTAATATATTCTAAAGAAGTTTGAGCATTATCACACATTGATATTGGTTTTATTTCACTAGGAGGCTCAAACCCATAGGGAAGAGCATTATCTTCTGAATTATAGAATCCTACAATATACAATCCTATCAATTGAGTTATTAAAAACATTGAGATTAAGATTATTGTTATTTTAAAATTATGTTTCATTTTGTCCTCTTTTTTGTTAATATCAATAACTTCTTGTTTATTTAAGTTTTGTATATGAGACTCCCCATCTTAACTCTTCTTAGTTTTTATATATTGGTGATATCTTAATCTTTTTTTATTATCAACATCTAGATTTAATATTAAACAAAATATCTCTTTAATATTAACTTAATATTCTAATCTACAGATTAATTATTGATAGGTTATTATTATTTTTAATTAAAACAAGTTTTTAAAGTTGTTGTAATAGTTTCAATATAGGTAAAATTTATAAATAAAGATTTTTATTAATTTCTAATAAACTGAATATGAAAAATAATATGGTTGAAGAGGATGGATCCGGTCACATTAAGAAAAAAATTAATATCCAGAGGACTAGAATCCTATTTATTAAAAATTTGGTCAAATGAATCTTCTAAAAGTTTTAGGGGTTGTTATGGGGGTAATCGGTTTGTTATTCATGAAGTTAAAGATTGTATTCTCTCTTTAACCTCTCAAGATTATGTTAAATCTTTAGTTAAATCTGTTGCATTCTATGCTGATGAAAAAGGAAAAGGACCACATATAACCTACAGGTATAAAGATGGCAGTTTTGGAGCTGATTGGATTAAACAAGGGATTAATCTAAGAGAAAGAAAATTAAAAAAAGATAAGAAAATTAGAAAAGAAAGTATTGTTAGATTGAGAGATAATGGGTATTGAACCTATCTTATTGAACCTAGCTTATTGAACCTATCTTAATCTTATTGTCTCAAGATTTCTAGGAACATTTGTTTCAATATCCAGAAATTTTGTTTAATTTCTGTCTCATTCAAAAACCATAAAAGTTTTTGAAGATGATTCTCATATTAAACCTATCTTAATCTTATTGTCTCAAGATTTCTAGGAACATTTGTTTCAATATGATGTAATTTATAAATTGAGGAGGCTAAATCCAAGCATCTTGACTGCTCTCCGTGTTGAATGATAATCTTATTTGCCTTGGGTTGGGTTCTATTTGCATATTCTAATAATTCGTTTCTCCCAGCATGTGCTGAAAAACCCTCAATTGTAACTACAGGTAGTTCTATTTCAATTATTTCTTCTTTTCCCTCTATATTCATTTGAACTTGTTTAACTCCTTCTTGAACTTGTCTTCCTAAAGACCCTGACCCTTGATAACAAACAAAACATAATTTATTATTTTTATTTGAAGCAAAATGACGTAAATATTCAACACTTGCTCCTCCAACTAACATACCTGAAGTTGCAAGAACAATGCAAGGTCCTCCTTCAATAACTTGTTTTCTTTCAGAAGCAGAACCTACTCTTTTAAAAATATCCGAGACAAAAGGATTATTGTCTTGAAAAACTTCTCTCCTTACTCCTGAATTAAGAAAATCGGGGTAAGCTGTGTGAATCCCATTAATATCCCAAATCATACCATCAATATAAATAGGAACTTTAGGAAGGCTATTGTTTCTCATTGCCTCTTCCAATATAAGCATTGTTTCCTGAGCTCTTCCCAACCCTAGCTCTGGAATAAGAATCTTCCCTTTTTTCTCAATTGTTTCTTTTATCTCGCTAATAAGCTGTTCTTCAGATTCTTTTCTTGGAGGAAGAATATTATTTTTTCCACCATATGTAGCCTCTATAATCATTGTTTCTAATCTTGGAAAGTTTGAGATAGCCCTATCTAATAACCTAGTTCTACCGTATTTAAAATCCCCTGTATAAACAAGATTATGAGCCCCATTCCCTATATTTAGATGAACAATTGAAGAACCTAGTGCATGACCTGAATTGTACAATGTAAGCCTCATATCTGGAGCAATATCAGAAACTTCATTATAATCTAAACAAATTGTGTGTTTTACCATCTCTTTTACATCTACTGAAGAAAATAAAGGCATAGAAGCTTGTTTATATGCTACTCCAATAAAATCTAATGCTAAAAGTGCTGAAACATCTCTTGTGGGTGCAGTCATATAAACTGGACCCCTATAACCCATTTTAAATAAATAGGGTATTAATCCAGAGTGGTCTAAGTGTGCATGACTTAAAATAATTGCATCTAATTCATTTATTTTAAATTCGGATACATCTAGATAAGGAAATTTTTCTTTTCCTTTTGCAGCTACATTAACCCCGCAATCTAAAAGAACTTTTGTCTGAGGGGTTTGAAGCAATATGCAACTCCTCCCAACTTGCCTTCCACCCCCTAAAAAAGTAACCCTTATCCATTCTTCTACTTTTTCTGGATTCCACTCTTTGTATATTTTTTTTCCAACAGAATTTAAAAAACGTTTTCGAGTATTATTGTTTTGATATAAAACTGCTTTTATACTTTCAGTTATCTTGCTTTTTATTGCAGGACTTCTCTGAACTTGGGGTATCCATAAACATTCATTTTTTATTTCTTTTAAAATTGAACCTGATTTTCCAATTACTAAGCCTGGTCTTTTGGCCTCAATAACCACAATACTTCTCTGAGGATCAAATAAAACTTCTGTTAATCCTGCATCATTAGGAATTTTTTCTTTAATTATTTTTTCTGTTTCTTCAACAGTCTTCAAAAGTTTTGAATCTGCCCTTAATTCAATTCTTTTTTTAAATTTATTCACAAGTTCTTTAATCGATCCATTATTGTCTCTAAAAAACTCTACATCATCTGTATAAAGAACTATATTTGCTCCTTCAAAGTTTGCACTAGAAATAATCTTAGGTAGTTCTTTTTGAACATCTTTTAGAATATCTGCCATTTTATTGTTTTGTTTGAAAATGGGAGATTAGAAATTTTAATTTCTTTATCTACCATTTTATTGTTTTTTCTGTTTGTTTAGGTTATTAATATTTGAATATAATACAAAAATTTTGTTCTATAGCATTACTTATATCAAACATATTATTAAATTATTTAGTATTACTAATGTTCATTACTTAGATTTTAGATTAATTAATCACCTGATTTTAATTTGAATTAGACCTTTTACTTCCTTTTCGGTCTTTAAATTCTGCAGTAATCTCCTGAGCAACTTCATGTTTTATACCATCTTTAGTTATTACAAAAACATCCATCCCATAACCACTTCCAGTATCTCTTTGTGTTGAAGATTTTAAAGATTCAAGTGCAAGGTCTACTGCTTGTTTAACAGTGATATCTTTTTTATATTGTCTTTCTAAAAACCCTAGGACATAGGGCATTCCAGAACCAAAATTAGCATCATAATCTTCTACTTTAATTGCTGTTCCTGCTGGTTCAATAGTAAATAATTCTGTAGTTCCATCTTTATTAAATCCTGCAACCAAGGTCCCGACAATTGAAGGTATCATTGAGGGCTGCCTTATATTCCTATAGGTCATCATTGATATAAAACTTGCAGATTCTTTTACAGTAGGTCTTTTTTTAGATTTTAATTCTTTTAATCTTAATTCTGCTGAGATTATCTTTTTCTGCATTTCAATATCAGAAGCATTTCCGGTTCCAGAAACAACTAAATAATCATTTATCTGAACAGCCTTTTGTGTATTCTTACTCATAACTATATTTCCAGCAGTTGTTTGTCTATCTGCAGCCATAACAACTCCATCCTGGCATACAATCCCAATTATAGTTGTCCCTGATTTAAGAATATTATTTTTTAATTCTTGATCCATTTTGAATATTTAATTAAAACACCCCAAAATCCTATTAATTACTTGTTAAGTATCTAATCTTTCTAGAATCTATAAAACTAATGAGGAGTTAGGGTTTATAAAGTTTTTTATTTAGTTACATTGTTACCTTAATTGGTCTTAAAAACAATTTATAGAAAACTTTTTAAATGCCTAGATTCTAGTAAAAATGACCTAAGGGAAGAAGAGTTCTGATATATTAAAATGACTGAAAATAATAAGGGAAATCAAACTGCAAGGAGAATACTTTGTCTAAATGAAAACTCTATAGAGCATTTATGTGAAGTAGGATATGTTCCTATAGGGATACCAACTACTGTGAACTTATTTATACAAAGAGATGATGAGAATTCTTCACAAAGACAAATTTGTGCAGACCTAACAACAAATGTTAGATATAGTATAAAGAGATTGGATGAAGCAGTTGAAATGGCGAGACCGAATGAAAGCGCACTCGGATATGTATTTGGATTACCAATAGTATCTAATAAATGCAATAGCACCTTTCTTTTAACTTTCCCCATTCAATTCTATACCCTATGAAAAGATAATCCTCTTAAAATAAGTTATTGGGATTTATAAAAAAATATGGGAATTCACCAAGGCCTTATTTAGGGATTATTTAAGGTATTCTACTAAAATAGGTTATTCCTAATGTGGAGATAATCCCCATACCTAATGTAGCTACAGCTGGTTTAAACATTAAATTACCTGTATAGTTTAAATTTTCAATTTTTTTTATCTCTATTAAATTAGAATCTTCTAAAGGTTTTGCTTGAGACATGTTGTAAGAAATCATAGAACCTAGACTCCCTACAAAAAGTAACCCAGCTGTTACAAGGCTATGAAGTGAATTTACCATTTTAATTTTAGGACATATAAATATTTTATAAACCTTTGGATTTTAAAATTTATTCTATTTTTGTTATTCCGTTTTCTTTGACTATTTTAATAATATTATCAACAAAACCTTCTATTTTGGGTTCATGTGAAACAAGAATTAATTGTTTAACTTTTAGTTGATTAAGGACATCTCTTATTTTATCTAATTGTTGAGTAGAAAATCCATCTGTTGGTTCATCAAGAATAACCAAATCTCTGGTGTTAATGTGACTTAAGAGAGAATTTATAACCTGATTTAAAGATAAACGATAAGCCAGAGCAATTGCAGTTCTTTCTCCTCCTGAAAGAAATGAATAGTCTAATTCATAATCTTGCTGTTCAATTACTGGTGAAAAGTTATCATCAAGCTTTGCATTAAGTGATTCTGAAACCAGTATTGAAAACCAAGTTGAGAAAAGTTTTGAAAACTCATCCTTTAGTGTAAGCATAACTTGTTTTTCAGTAAATAAAACTAACCCTAAAAATTTTTCAGAAATCCAATACTCCATTTCCCTTATTTTTTCGGTTTTATTTTTTAATTCCTGTTTTTTTTCAATTTTTTTTTCAATTTCCTGAATTTGTTGTTTTAAAAATTGAATTTCTTTACTTATTTCTGCTTTTCTTATTGCAGCCTTATTTTCTTTTTGTTGCGCCTCCCGAAGTTCTTTATTTCTCTGTTCATAAATCTGGGGGTATTTTTCATATTCTATTATTGATTGTCTAATTGTGATTAGATGTTTTTCTAACATCTGTTTATCCTTCTGAATTAATTGTTCCTGATCTTCTACCTCTTTTATCCTATTCTCTTTTTCTTTTAAATTTTCTATCTTAACCTTTAAGAGTTCTAAATCTGATTTTCTTTTCTTAAAATTCTCTTTTAATCTTTTAACAATCTCAACTTGTTCTGCTAACTGATTCTTTTTTAAATTAAATTCATTAAGATTTTTTTGAATTTCTTGAATCTCTTGTTCTGTCCTTGAAAAAATGTTTTTTTTATATTGTTCACTAACTTCCTGCAAACATGTGGGACATTTTTGAAGATTAGAAATTTTAGTTTTTAAAGATTCTATCTCTAATTTTTTTGACTGTTCTGAATTTATCCTGCTAACTACATGAATATATTGTTTCTGCAAATCATCTTCCTTATCCTGCTGAAACTGTATCCTCTGGTCTATTACATTATATTCCTCTGCACTAAAAGAAATTTTTCTAGCTTCTTCTATTTGAAAATTAAGACTTTCAAGACTATTTTTTAAAGTCATTATTTGTTGATTTTTTTCAGATATTAAAATTAGTGATTTCGATGTTTCATTTTCAAGAATTTTTCTCTCATCTATTTTTTCTTGAATTTCTGTAAGATTCTTTTCATTTAATTCTTTAAATTTTATTGCTTCTTGATATTGTTCTATTGATTTTTTCTCTCTTTGTTTTAATTCCTCAAGTTCTTTTTTCTTATTTTCTAATTTTTCCTTATCTTCTTCTAATTCATAGGTCATCCCTTCATTTAATCTTATCTTTTCTCTTAATTTAGAAGTTAAAAAATGAGTATTTTCTTGAATTCTCTTATATTTATCAATTCCAAAAACATGTCTTAAGGTGTTAAGCCTTATGTCCCCTGGTTCAAGAATAATTTGTTTCATTTCTTCCTGAGGAGTATATACTGTAAATTTGTATAATAGATTTGTCTTTTTAGCAAATTCACAGGGATAATTTAATAGTTTTAATACTCTATTTTTAATCTCGCCTATACTTCCTTCAAATTTTTCCCCATCTATTATTATTGAGGCAAAATCTTGAGAAACTGATTTCTTACTTCTTTTCAAAGTCCTTTCAATAGTAATATTCTTACCTTCAATTTCAAATTCTAAAATAACTCTTGCATCTTTTTTATCTGTCCTTAGTAATGAAGTTCCTTTTTGACTTGGCTGTAACCCAAATAGGGCAAACTCAATTGCTAATAATATTGTAGTTTTTCCTGAGCCAATATCTCCTGAAAGAAGAGTAGAACCTGCTGGAAAGCTAATCTCTTGTTTTTCATAGCTTCTTAAATTTTCTAGAGTTATTTTTTTTAATAACATTTTGTTTGTATTTTTTTATTTTGTTTATTCCAATAATATCCAGAATCTGGTGTTCTACTTCTATTCTCATTGTTACATCTTTCGGTGTTATTAGTAATTAATATCATGCTGATTACTCCAACTCAATACCTATTATTTTATTTACTTCTGAAAACAAGCGAGATTCAAAAGTTACTGATTTTTCATCTTCTTGTTTTTCTAAATTTAAGGCATTTATTAAAGGAAATATTAATTCGTTTAAATTAGATGGATTCTCTTCTTCATACTTTTTAATTAAAACTTCTTCTACTTTTTCCATCTCTCCTGGTTGAAGTTGAA
The DNA here is from genome assembly GCA_964528215.1 of Candidatus Woesearchaeota archaeon. GTDB lineage: Archaea > Nanobdellota > Nanobdellia > Pacearchaeales > GW2011-AR1 > ARS1285. The sequence goes on along the minus strand of CAZGSA010000006.1, from coordinate 597 downwards.
CTCGCATCTCTTGTTTTTCTACCTCAAGTTTATTTATGTTTTTTAAGAAAGAATATGCCCCTGCTCTTTCTAGATACTCTTCAATTTCTTGAAATTTAATATCTGAAATTTTTCCTTTTTTTAAAATTCCTGAAACTCTTAGTAAAATAATCTTATCTGCCAAGTCATGTCTTTCAAATTCAGAAAGTATTCTTTCAGTGCCAATTAAAGCATCATCTAATTGTAGTTCTATTAATTTTACCTCTTTTATCTTAATTTCTTTTTTAATTATTTTAGTGTATCCTCCGACATCAATTATATAAAAACTCCCATGGCCTAATTCTTCAAGTTCTTTAAAATTATTAGGAAAAGTTGGACCCCCATAAATTGCAGGTTTTCCGTCTATCTCTTTCTCAAAATCTACATGTATATGACCTAAAGCATAATAATCTGCCTTGGGAACTTCTTCTAAACTAATAGAGTCTATTGGAAGATTTCCACTAACTTCTTTAATTGTTGTATGGAGCATTAATATTCTAAAATAATCTGAATAAGGTTCTAGTATTCTTATTTTTCTTAAATCCTGAACTTCTAAACCTGATTTTTTTCCAGGATAAC
>CAZGSA010000005.1:12365-28145 GCA_964528215.1 Candidatus Woesearchaeota archaeon | reverse complement strand
GTGATAACTAGGTCTAGCTCATTTTCAGAAGGTTTGAATTTTAACATATGCCCTACTCTTGCTCCAGGTTTGTAGGGAGATTTTAAATTTTTAAACATTATTCCTTCTTGTTCATCTTTTAGTGCTTGGTTATAGAATTTTTCTGTTTCTTTTTCATTACTTGTTATTATTTGGTGAGCAGTTCTTATTTTATATTTATGAGGTTTGATTAACTTTCTTAGAATCTTTGTTCTTTTTTCAAAATTTTCATTGATAAGAGATTTCCCATTAAGATAAATAATATCAAAAACATTTACTTCTATTGGAAGTTTTTTAATTAAATCCTGAATATTGTGTTTTCTTCTTATTCTTTGGGAAACTGCTTCAAAAGGGGTGTATTTTTTTGTTTTAGGGTCATAGCCAATTGCCTCACTATCTAAAATAAATGATTTTGCGTTTATATGGGCTTTGATATATTTAACAACATCTGGAAACTGATTAGTTACTTCATCTAATCTTCTAGTAAATATTTTTATATTTTCTTTTTCATCTTTATTAATCATCATTCTAAATCCATCATATTTATATTCAATTGCAGCAGGTTTTCCAACTCTTTTGAAACCATCTTCAATTGATTCTGCTTTTAGAGCTAACATTGCTTTTATTGGATGTCCAGGAGTTAAGGTTGTTGATTTTAGTTCTTTTATTCCCTTACAGGCTTTTTCAAAAATAAGTGCAAAATCAGTTGCTTTGTCATAGGCATCTTGTATAGCATTTGTAAATTCCTTTTTTTTATCTTTATCCTCTGTTTTTAAACAGGTATCAGAAATTGCATCTCTTATTGTTCCTGATGCAACTCCAATTCTTAGTTGTCCTAATAGTGTTCTGATTATGTATTTTGATTCTATACCTGATGCAGAAGTTAAAAGTTCTGAAATTAATGACATTTTTCTATTAATTGTTCCTTTTCCCTCTAGTTCTGGAAGTTTTTGTAAATTTTCTAAGACTTTTAGAGTAGTTAGATTGTGGGAGAATAGTGTGTTTTGTTTTTTTCTATTTATAACTTCTTCTGCAACTTTTCCTAAATCTCCAATCTTTTTCCATTTTTGAATTATTTCTCTACTGGAGATTCCAGAAGATTTTTCTAAAGCTTTAATACACAATTTTTCTGAGATTCCCAATTCTTTTTCAGAATAATCTGGAAATGCCTTTCCTTGTAAAAGATAGATTATTTGTTTATCTTTTTCTTTTTTTATTTTTTCTAGAAAAATAGAAAGTATTTCTGATTTTTTTAGCCTAGATGGATTTTGTTCTAGATTTTCATAGACTTCACATAATTCATTGTACTTCATTTTATTCCTCCATTTACTTGTTTAATTGTTAGTGCAATTATTATAAATATATTGACTGAGATAAAAGGAATATCTTGGAGTATAATTGCATGGGTTAATAGAAATAAGGTTGCTACTAAATCAAATATTAAAAAGTATTTACTATATTTAGTATTTAATAACCCAAATGATAGGATTAAAAAGATTAATCCAATCCAGCCAATTATTTCTAACATTTTAATTTTTAACTCTTTTTATATAAACTATAATTCTTAGTATATTTAAATAGTTTTATGAGTGTGTTTTTGGGAAATAATACTTCATAGTTTTAATTTAAAAAGAAATCTGTATTTTTTAGAATGTAGTATTGATAATCTATAAAACTTTTAGATGTATAAAGGGCAAGCTTAAGCTTTGATATGTGTAGTTTGAGATTATAAGAATATATTAAGGAAACTCTAAACTAAGGTGTGGAGAGGGGGGTTCTTAAATCCAAAATTTACATTTTTTAATAAAAGATATTAGTGTATTATAAGATTTTGAGTTTTATAAATTTCTTATAAATCTCTTATAAATGATATTGAATTTACATAGGGTAATCTATAGATTTTATTTTTTTCTTCAGGGATTAGAGGTGCTATAACTATTGGTTTTGTTTTATATTTTCTATAAACTTTTTTAATGGGATTTAATCTGTCTTCTTGTTCAAATCCTAAATCTTCTAATAATTGGGTTAAAGGTTCTAGCTCTTTTTTAATTAATCTAACTTTTTCTCTGTAAAATTCTGCAGAAGTTTTTCCATTTTCTGAAAATTCTGTTTGTCTTGATGTTATTTTAATTTGAAATAATTGATACATTTTTAAATGAAAATTAGGAAATTTATAAAGATAATTGTGGTTGAAAGATATCTAATTTTTAGAATACATATTAATATTTTTTAAGCATTTAAGTTATGCAGATGAAAGAATCGAGAAAGGGGATAAAAGAGTTGTTTGAGATAAGATGAAGATTTAAAAAGTTTTATTTTCCTCTTCTTTTTCCAGCCCTTACACTTGGTCTGTTTTTGTTCATAGGAGATTTATCTCTTAATCCTCTGCTTTTCTTTCCTGCAGAGGTTAAGCCTCTATGGACACGATGTTGATTTGTTTTTTTAGTTATCCAATTAATTTTTTTATCATTTTTTATTTCTGGTCTGCTATAGTCTACTAAAATTATTTCATAAAAATAATGTTTCCCATCTTTTGCTAAATTATAAGAGTTTAATACTTCAAGATTTTGGAATTTTTTTTGAGCTCTTTGTTCTGCAATCCATTTATAGTTCATTTTAACGACCTTTTTATTAGTCTGTCTTTTTGATCTTCTTCCTTTATTTGGTCTGCTTCTTTTTCTTCCTCCCCTTAGAACTCTTACTCTAGCTACTACAAATCCTTTTTTGGCCCTATAACCTAGGGAACGAGCTCTGTCTAAACGAGTTGGTTTTTCTATTTTTATAACTGTATTTTCAGTTCTCCATTTAATCATTAATTCTCTAAGTCTTTTTGAATCTGGTTTTTTCCAAATTGTCCTTAATTGATGGTATAATCCTTTTGCCATGATATTTCTTATTTATGTTTGTTTTTAAAGCTTATGTTTTATTGTTTTTTTATAAAGAAAGCTTTAAATAAGATTAAAAATCAATTATTATTATGAGCCTGTAGCTCAGCCAGGTTAGAGCACTGCTCTGATAAGGCAGGGGTCCTCAGTTCAAATCTGAGCAGGCTCATTTTTGATATTTTTATTTTGCTTGCAATTCAAGAATTAGATTTCCATTAAATAATTTATATTTCATTATTGGGAGATTTATATTTATTGTTTTTGTATATAGGTTTTTCTTTGATGCTGCTTTAATTTCAATGGAATTTTCTAGCTGATTAATTAGAACATTGTTTATATCTGTAACTCCTGGAACTGCTAATTCATAAACTAGTTTTCCAGACAACCTTCTTATTTTTGAAATCGGTTCTTTTTTAGAGAGCTTGGAGAATTTTTCTAGGTTTTCTTTATTTGTTTTTTTTTGGAACCTAATTGGAGGGTTAGTTATTCTTTGTTGTTGAGGGGTTATTTTTTTTCCATTTACAAAAAATTGAACATTAAGATTGCTTGGAATTTTATTAGTAATTCTTGTAGGATTTATTGTTCTGTTCATTTCTCTATTTAATTCTTTTGGGAGATTTTTTATTTGATTTTCTAACATTTTTAATGTTGTATTAAAGATTTTATCAATAAAAGAATCTGGGGTTGAATTTAAAAGAGGATTACCTTCTTTTATTAAATCATTTTTACCTAGAAATCCATAGTCTTTACCATCATTTGCAGAATTAAAGTTTCTTCCACAAAATGGGCAAAAATCATAACTCTTATCTATTTTCTTCTTACATTTAGGACATTTTTTTTTAAACATTTTAAAGGAGATATAATCATTTAATTTATATTACTTTAAATATCTTTGTGTTGTTTTTTTGATTTTTTCAGTTTAAAAACATAAATACAAAGTTTTTTAAGATTAATTATCTTAAAATTATATATGGAAAATAAAGAGGGGTCAAAAATACAAGATTTAATTAGAAAATATGGCATTAATCTAGAATCTCTTAAAAAAGAGCAGTTGGAAATAGCTAAACAATTAGAAATTAAAGATAGTATTGATTTTTCTTTAGCAGATAAATTCGGAGCAATAGATAATACTTTTGTTCAGAATAAGTTGCTTTCATGCATTATTGTCTGTGATAGGAATTTTGAAATAATTGATAGAGCTTATGTTCTTGAAAAAGTTAAGTTTCCTTATATTCCTGGATTTAGAAATTATAGGGAATTAATTCCTATGGCAATGGCATTTGAAAAATTGAGAGAAAAACCAGATATTGTTTTTATTCCTGCTCAAGGAATTCTTCATCCAAGATTAGGATTAGCAAGTCATTTTAGTTTGGTTGTTGATGTTCCTACCATTGGAGTTTCTGAGGTTGTTGTTGATGGAGAAATTCATGGCGGAGACGTGATTAGAGATTGTAAAAAAATTGGAAAAGTTTTATTAAGCAAACCTGGGAGCAGACCAATGTATATTAGCCCTGGAAATAAGATTTCTGTGGAAAAAGCCTATGAATTAAGCAAGAGTTTGATAAATTTGCCTCATAAAAAACCAGAGCCTCTTCATTTAGCTGGAAGATATACAAAGCAGGTTAGAAAAGAGTTAGGGTGAGATATTTTTTCGATATCAGAAATTAAACCACTTCTCTTAAAAATCTTTTATGGATTTTTGAGCATTATCAGAAACTAAAAGTTTTAAGGTAGAGTGCCTTATTGTTTTTTGATATGTCTAAAGTTATATAAATAAAAGTGATTAAAGAAGTGTTATTAGTATCTTACGAATACAAGTAAATACCAAATTTTTAGGAGAGGAATTTTATTTATAAAAATTTTAAGTTAGATGTTTAACCTTTGGGAGTATTAATGCTCCGGTAAATATTACAATTAAGATTCCGATTATAATCAAAATTGTATAAAAAATACCATAGGATTCTAAGGTGTATAGTTCTGCTTCTTTAGAAATTTCTTTATCTAAATCTTTTTTATCTATGACTTTAGCAGGAACAGGTGTTGATTCATTAGGGAGATTTGAGCCTTGCTCAGAATTTTCAATAACATTTCCAGTTATAGATTGTTGTTTTGATAATGTTTTGTTATTTAAATTTTCAGTCATATTAACAAAACTAAGAAGGATTAGCATACAAACTAATATCATTGCTAAATACATTATTGTAGGATATTGTTTATTTTCAAAAACACTCATTTTAGATACCTCTTTTTTAAGATTTTAATTATTTTTTTCTAAAAAAACCAAAACTGCTCCTATAATTATCAATAAGAGTCCAATTATAAAATTTGTTTTAGAGATTATTGTTGATAAGTCAATCACAGCACCTGTTATTTGTTGTGCTGGTTGAATTATTATTACAAATACTCCTAGTATTGCTAATATTAATCCAATCTTTTTTTTCATAGTTATCTTAATGTTTTTAATTATTTAAAGATTTGGTTTTGGTTTTGGTTTTGGTTTTGGTTTTGGTTTTGGTTTTGGTTTTGGTTTTGTTATAATGTTATTAATAAAGAAATACAATACTTTTGTAGCTTTAATTGCTGAGAATCTTGAGTTAGATGGTTGAGAATAATATAATAATTAAATCTTATTGAGATAAGATATTTTTAGATAGGTTTTTATATGTTTTTTTAGTTTATTATAAGATGGTTAAAGAAAAGAGAATGCAAAAGAAAAAAGAGGAGAGAAAAAAATTTGGAAGAGGTTTTCATATAATTTTGTTTTTGTTAGTTTTAGTTATGGGGATTGTATTTAGTTATTTTCATCTAATACCTATTTTTGTGAGTATTTATTTTGCATTTGTTGTTATTTATGGTTTTTATGTTTTTGATGTTTTATTTAATATTAATTTTAAATTAAAACATTATATTTTTATGATAATAATTGTTTTAACAGGGCCTGCTCTTTTGATTCTTTTTTATCAAGTATTTTTTTATTCTGATAAAATTTTACATTATCTTCATCCGATTCTACTTTCTTCAATTGTGTTTTTTATTGTTTCTAAATTAAAAATAAAAAAATCGTATGCTTTGTTTATCACCGCATTTATTGTTTTTGGAAGTTTTGCTATTTTTGAAGTTATTGAGTATGTTGTTGATTTTTTTCTTAATATTGGGATGCAGGGAGCTTATTTAAGAGATATAAGTGGTGTAATTATTAGCCAAGTAGCAGTGTTAGACCCTTTAACTGATACAATGACTGATTTGATTTTAGGGTTATTAGGGTCTCTGACTTATATGATTTATGGGATTTTGAGGTTTAGGGATTAAGAGATAGTTTTTTATATTGTTATTTTTTAAGTTGTTTATGGTAAATAAAAATAAATTTTATGTAACAACTCCTATTTATTATACTAATTCTTCTCCGCATGTGGGGGGAGCATATACAACAATAGCAGCAGATATTTTTGCTAGATGGAACAATCTTTTAGGAAAGGAGGTTTATTTTTTAACTGGAACTGATGAACATGGGCAAAAAATACAAGAGAGTGCTGAAAAAGAAGGACTAGACCCTCAGAAATTTGTGGATAAACTTGCAAATGAGTTTAAAGAAGTTTTTAAATTATTAAATATTTCAAATAATGATTTTATAAGGACAACTGATAGAGATCATGAAGAAGAAGTTAAGAGAATATTACAAAAACTGTATGATAAAAAATTTATTTATAAAGGAGAGTATGAATCTTATTATTGTATAGGTTGTGAACAATATTTAACACATAGTGATTTAATTGATGGTAAATGCCCATTACATAAAACAAAACCTGAATTAAGAAAAGAAGAGGCTTATTTATTTAAACTTTCAAGCTTTCAGGATAAATTATTGAAGTTAATTAAATCTGAAAAATATTGTATTCTCCCTGAAAAAAGGAGAAATGAAGTAATTTCTTTTATTGAACAAGGTTTGCAGGATATATCTATTTCAAGATTAAAAGAAAAAGTTAGTTGGGGGATTGAATTGCCTTTTGATAAAAAGCATACCTGTTTTGTTTGGGTAGATGCTTTCTGGAACTATTTAACTGGTTTAAGGAATAATGAAAATCAGGCTAGATTTTGGCCACCAGATTTACAGTTAATGGCAAATGATATTTTAAGAGTTCATGCAACTATCTGGCCTGCCTTACTTTTAGCTTTAGATTATGAATTACCTAAAACTTTGTTTATTCATGGATATTTTACTATTGACGGGCATAAAATGAGTAAGTCTTTAGGAAATGCTATTGCTCCAGATAATTTGGTTAGAACCTATGGAGCCGACGCTTTAAGATATTTTTTAATTAGAAATATTCCCTTTGGTGATGATGGAGATTTTTCAGAATCTGGATTAAAAGATAGATATAATAATGAATTAGCAAACAAGCTTGGGAATTTAGTTAGTAGGGTAGCAAGTTTAGCTGAAAAAAATGGATTGGAAAAAACTGAGAATAAGTTATTAAAGAAACTGAAGTTAAAAGAGATATCAAAACTTATGAATAATTATGAATTAGATAAAGTTTTAAATGAGATTTTTTCTTTTATTGATAAGTGTAATGAATATGTTCAGGAAAAAAAGCCATGGGAAACAAGTGATAAAAAAGTTTTATATGAATTAATTGATAGCATCAAAGCAATCGCAATATTGCTTTGGCCATTTATTCCTTCTACAAGCGAGAAGATTGCTAAGGAGCTTGGTTTTGATATTAAGCTGGAGAATATTGATAAACCTATTGCTGTTAAGAAGATTAAGAAGGGTGAGATATTGTTTAGAAAAATATAAATTTTTCTGATTCATTCAAATTTTACAATTTGAATATTTAAGAAGGTTAATTAGGATTTCTTTTTCTTTAACTTAAAATGCAATATAATTATTCCTAATAATGCTCCTATTGTATTTGAAACAAGATCCCATGCAGTATTGTAATACCCTCCAACTCCTGTATTTTTAAGCAGTAGAACTGGCATAAATTCTGCAATTTCATTTAATGCACCTATTCCTATACTGGATAATAAGATTACAGGATAAAGTATTATAAAATTCGGTTTGTTTTTTAGATTTGTTTTTAATAAGTGCCAGATGACAAATACTACAATAAAATAGAGATAAGCATGAACAAACTGATCATACTGTAATACATAAAAGTTTTCTGTCACCCAAATTGGAATTAATTCTAATCCATAAACTACTCCGCCCATATATTTTACTCCTCCTCCAACCATATGTAATAATCCCCAGATTGATAAGCCCCATAAAATTGGGTATGTAAACTTAGTTTTTTTGATAGTTAGTGCAATTACTGCAAGAAAGAATAGCATTATTGCAATATACCATAAAAATTCAAAATTTTTTATACTTATATAATATATTGTAAAACTAATTACATATGTTAAGTTAAACAAAAGTAAAAACCACTCACCTTTTTTTATTGTCATGTTTAAACCTATCTTATTTTTTAGAGGTATTTTTAGTTATTAAATGTTTTGGATAGATAGGCTGAGAAATATATTTCTGAATGATATATTGTTTTTAAACAAATTAATCTTTTGGTTTGAATGGATTTTAATAGCCGGGTTGTTGAGAAAAGGAAAAATAAAAGGCCTTATAAAATAGATGATTTTTCAGATTGTAAGGTAATTCCAGAAGTTGCAGATACTTCTTTGATGCTTTATCGGTCTGAGTTTTACTGGCCTGAAAAAGAAGATTATCATGGATGGATGCAGGTAATTCCTGTTGTTATGCGAGTTGGTGATAAGAAAGAAAAAAGTTTTAAATTAGGGGTAGATATGGCTACTTCAAAAATGAGTGATTGGAAATGGGCTTAAAATTTTGTTTAACTAACCTTGCTTCCTAATTCAATTTCTCCATTTGCATTAAGAAGTTTGACTTTACTTTGGTCATCATTTGCAGCTGCAAGAACCATACCCTTACTTTCAATACCTTTTATTGTTCTAGGTTCAAGATTTGTGAATACAATGCAATGTTTTCCTTCTAATTCCTCTTTTGTATAATGTTTTTTTAATCCTGCAACAATTGTCCTAGTTTCTGTTCCTAAATCTATTTTTAATTTGTAAAGTTTGTCTGCATTTTTTATATCTTCTGCTTTTAGTATTTCTGCAACTTTTAAATCCAGTTTTTTCCAATCATTAAATTTTATATTTTCTTTTGTCATTTGTGTGTTATTATATTCATAATTTTTACGAGATTATGCCCAAGATATTATTGATTTATATTCTTCATAACTTTTGAGTTTATTAGTTATTGATATTTTTTTATGTCAGAAATTAAACCACTTACTTTAGTAAGTGGATTCTGTTTTGGTGTTTTAATTTCTGAGCATGTCAGGATTGTTAAATCCTGAGCACCATCAGGAATCTAAGATTCCTGAGGTCCTAAAAACAAGGGGCTATCACAAACTCCGCCTTTTAAGGTGGAGTGCCTCATTGTTTTTTTGATAATCTAATGTTGGATTTAGCTAGATATCAGTTGTTTTTTGATACTAATGTTTTATATTGATTATCGTATACCATAGATATCTATATTTTTTGATTTAAATGTTATTAATGTTTCTTAGTTTATTTTTGAATCTTAATATCTTTTAAATAATCTTGAAAAAAATCCTGGTTTTTTAGGAGGTTCAAATTTTGTCTCATGTCCTAAAAGTCTTTTTGAGGTATTAAAATAATTTTTTGATGCAGAGCTTTTTGGATGTGTGAATATAACTGCATTTTTTAAAACTTGAGACTCTTTTATTGAATCTTCTTCTGGAATAATCCCTAAAATAGGTATTTCTAACATATCTTTTATATTTGATATTGGCATTTCTAATCTTTTTCCCTGATATCTTGTAATTATTACTCCTGTAATAGTTTTATTCATTTCTTCTGCTAACTTTATTGTTTTTAAGGCATCTGTTACTGCAGACATTTCTGGATTTGTTACAATTATTATCTCATCACTAGATGAGATTACGGATTTTGCTTCTTCTCCTAATCCTGCTGCAGCATCAATTAGTATATAATCTGATATTTTTTTTAGTTTTTTTGCTATATCTATCAGGTTTTTATAATTAATTTTTTCTGCTTCCTTTAGAGAAAGAGAAGCAGGCATTATTTTTGTTCCAGATTCATGTTCATAAATAGCATCTTCTAATTTTGCCTGCCCATTTAATACATGGTTTAGAGTTACTGGAACAATCGGGGCCCCTAAGTGAATACCAATATTTGGAGTTGTTAGATTTCCATCAACAATAATCACATCTTCTCCCAAATGATTTAGAGAAGTTCCTAGATTTATTGTTGTTGTTGTTTTTCCTACTCCTCCTTTTCCAGAGATTATTGCATATACTTTAGCCATTTTTTTATTTTTATCTGATTATTTTGTTGAGAGAAAAAGTTTGGTGTAATTTATAAATGTTTCTAGAATTTCAGAATATTCCTTTAACATATCCAAATTAATAGCAATTTCCTTCCATTTATAGGTAACTCTTAGGCAAACCCCTTTTCTAAATTCTCCTTCTTTTGTTTTTTTAAGAATTTCAATTAACCTGAACATATCATATAATTCTAAGGTGTCAATAACTTCTTTTTCTGTTTCAAATGTTTTTCTTAAAAGGTCTAATTTTAGTTTAGAAGCAGTTGGTATTTTTTTAATCTTTTTAATTTTTTTAGCTTTTTCTAGCAATCCATCAAAAGCATAGTCTATCATTATTTTCCACCGTTTAATTAAATTAATCATTACATCACAGGTTTTAGTATACTTCATACTAACATAAAGAAGATGGTCTGCGCTTATTTTTTCTTTTATTATCTTTTCAAGTGCTTCTGTCATATTTTTATTAATAAGGGATATTGATTTACTCTTTGATTTAAAATAATACCCTCTTTTAGTTATACCTCAAAATATAGAGAAAAGGGTAAAGGGATAAAGGAGAACCTATATATAAACTTTTGTTTTTAGTGATTTTTGGTGTTATTGTAGTTTAGAATAAATAGATAGAGATTGATACTTTAAGTTGAGAAGAGACAATCTTTATTTATTCATCTTAGAATTTGCTTTCATTATTAATTCTCTTGTAAGAAAAAGATATTGTTTTATTATATGGATGTCAATTATTTGATGAGTTAAATTATCTGACATAATTACTACTTTATCTTTTTTAACAAATTCTATTGCACTTTGTTTGTGTCTCTTATTTAAATCAAGTATCTCTCTAATTTTTTTTATTTGTTCATGGTTTAATGAGTAGTCTTTTGCTAGTTTGTGTGTGAAAGTTTGCATATTATCTTTACTGTCTTTATAAATTACTATTCTTTTGTATAGATATTCATAGTTTAAGATGGCTTCTATACAATTTATTATTGACTTATAAATCTCATCAAATATTTTTAAAAGAAGACGCCTTTCATTTATTAGGGGAAAAGTTATATACGCCATATGGTCTGCTATTTGAAAGTGTTTAGTAGCTCTATTCAAATTTTCTTGAAATTTTTCCATAGGAAAACTAGGTTAAACTTGTTAATATAATTTTGTATAATAGGTCCTAATTGATTAAATGAAATCTTTGTTTTTTTATAAAAAATTAGAAATTTTACACTTAGTTTTGAGATGGGTTATTTTAACTTAAACTTAAAATAGCATCTGCTAAATCACCTTTTGCATCTTCAAGAGATTTTTTAGCCTCTTTTTCATCACATCCTGTTTTTTCAATAATTGTTTTAATATCTTCTTCTGTATTATCCTCGCTTTCTTGTTCTGATTCTTCTATAGATTCTGTATTTTCTCTTTCTTCCTCACTTATATCTCCTGAAATTTGAAAATTAGTCTGACCTTGCATATTAATTTTTACTATAGAAGGATTGTTTATTATTATATTATTTTCATTTGTTTCAATAATAACTCTGTTAGCATTAATTTCTTCTTGAGCAATACCCATTTGCTTCATCATTGCCTGCATTTTTTTTGGATTTATTCCTGGAAACATTTTGTATTTGGTGTTTTCTTAATGATTTTTTGATTCTTAATTTATTTTAATCTTTATTGATTTAATATGGTGTATATGGTTTTTAATCATACAATTGGAAAAAATAATTTTAAAATTCCAACAAAAGCTATAATTAGAATTATAAATAAAATTATATGAGTAGGTTTTAGCTGAAATGCACTTTTATATTCTTCATTATACCTCATTAACCCTCCACTTCCAGAAGGCATATGTATTCCTTGTTGTGTCATTTTATTTGTTTTTTTAAGTTATTTTTATCTTAAATTTAGAGTAAGAAAGGATTTTTAAAGCTTGCTGTTTAATAAAAAATATTAGATTATGGCAAATAAATATGATGCACAAAAAGTAGAAGAGAAGATTAGAAGTTTTTGGGATAAAGAGAAAATTTATAAGTTTGATAGCAAGAAAAAAGGAGAAGTTTATTCTATTGATACTCCACCTCCGACTGTTTCTGGAAATATGCATATTGGACATGCTTTTTCCTATGCTCAGGAGGATTTTATAGCTAGATTTAAAAGAATGAATGAAAATGTTTTTTATCCTTTTGGAACAGATGATAATGGACTCCCAACTGAAAGATTGATTGAAAAAACAAAAGGGGTTAAAAGCAAAGATATGTCTAGAGCTGAATTTATCAGGCTTTGTTTGAGAACTTTAAAGGAAATCACTCCAGAGTTTATTTTAGACTGGAAAAAATTAGGGGTTAGTTGTGATTATGATGTTTCTTATTCAACTATTGATGAAAATTCTAGAAAGATATCTCAAAAATCTTTTTTAGAATTATATAAAAAAGGCGAGGTTTATAAAAAAGAGTTTCCTACAATTTGGTGTCCCGAGTGCCAGACTTCTATTGCTCAGGCAGAGTTAGAAGATAAAGAAGAGGATAGTTTATTTTCTACAATTAGGTTTAAGGTTGGAAAAGAAGATTTATTGATTGCAACTACTCGTCCAGAATTGTTGGGTGCTTGTGTTTGTGTTTTTGTTAATCCTAATGATAAGAGATATAGGAGATTTGTTGGAAAAAAGGCTAAAGTTCCCTTATATGATTTTGAAGTTCCTATTTTGGAAGATGAATCTGCAGAGATTGAAAAAGGAACAGGTGTTTTAATGGTTTGTTCCTATGGGGATAGATTTGATGTAGATGCTATTAATAGGCATAAATTAGAACCTAGACTAGTTTTAAATGAAAAAGGAGAATTAAAAGATGAAAAATATAATGGATTAAAAGTTAAAGAAGTTAGAAAAGAGATTTTAAAGGATTTGGAAAGTTTTGGATTGATTGAAAAACAAGAGAAAATTTCTCATACAGTCAATGTTCATGATAAATGTGGAAGTGAGATTGAATTTTTAACAACAGAGCAATGGTTTATAAAGATTTTAGATAAAAAAAAGAAATTAATTGAACAGGGTAAAAAAATTAAGTGGTATCCTGAATTTATGTACAAAAGATATGAAAATTGGGTAAAAGGTTTAGAGTGGGATTGGAGTATTTCAAGAGATAGGCATTTTGGAATTCCTATTCCTGTCTGGAATTGTGAGTGTGGAGAGATTATTTTAGCAGATGAAAAAGAATTACCTGTTGACCCATTGCAGATTAAGAAAAAATGTAGCAAATGTGGAAAAGAGGCTAAGGGGGAGGAAAAGGTTTTAGATACTTGGGCAACTAGTTCTTTAACTCCTCAAATTGCTTCAAGTCTTGTTAAAGAAAGAGTTGTTATTCCCTATTCACTCAGGCCCCAAGCTCATGATATTATAAGAACTTGGGCATTTTATACTATTACAAAATCCTATCTACATGAAAATAAGATTCCTTGGGAGAATATAATTGTTTCTGGTTTTGTTACATTAGGAGGAGAGAAGATGAGCAAAAGCAAAGGAAATGTTATACAACCTCAGCAGGTTCTTGAGGAATATGGGGCAGATGCTATGAGGTTTTGGGCTGCAGGAAGTAAATTAGGAGAAGATTTGAGTTATCAGGAGCAAGATTTAGTTGCCGGAAAGAAATTTTTAACAAAATTATGGAATGCTACTAATTTTGTCTTTATGAATCTAGAGGATTTTGATAGTAATCTTTTAAAAAAAGGAATAAAATTGGAAAAGATTGATGAATTGTTTTTAATTAAGTTAAATAAATTAGTTGAAAGTTCTACTAATTCTTTTGAAATTTATGAGTATTCAAAGGCTAGAAGTGATGTTGAAAGATTTTTTTGGAATATGTTTTGTGATAATTATTTAGAAATTGTTAAAAAGAGGATTTATAATAATAAAAAAGGAAAAAAAAGTGCTCAATATGTTTTGTATAAAAGTTTGTTGACTATTTTAAAATTAATTGCACCAATTATGCCTTTTATAACTGAGGAAATCTATCAAAACTATTTTAGAAAAAGTGAAAAAGAGAAGAGTATCCATATTAGTCAGTGGCCTGAATATGATAATAAATCTAAGGATGTTGGAGAACTTGATTTATTTTTAGAGATTTTAGCGAAAGTTAGGCAGGAAAAATCAAATAATAAAAAATCTATGAATACAGAGATTGTATTGAGTTTAGATAAGAAAAGCATTGATAAGCTTGGCGAGATGATTTTAGATTTAAAAGATGTTACAAATGCTATTGAAGTTAAAGAGGGGCAGTTTAAGGTTGAGTTTTGATTAAGCTCTGTCCAGAATAGATTTTTAATAACCGAAAATTTTTTGATTAATTAAATTTATATATTCTATTAATTTATTTATTTTATGCCAAAAAAGAGGAAAGATGCTAAAATAGAAAAAGAGATTGAAAATCTTTTTGGAGAAGAGAAGAATAGGAATTATAGGATAAAGAGAAATTTGTTTTTTATTTTGGTTAGTTGTGTTTTTCTTTTTCTTTTTATTTTTAGAAGATATTTTCAGGTTGTTAATATTTTATCTGTTGTTGGACTTGGCATTGTTCTTTTCTTATTTAGGATGGCAGATAATCTTTTTGAAATTAAATTTAAAAGAAGACATTATTTTTTTGCATTTTTAATTATTTTAATTTCAATCTTGCTTAGTTTCTTATATTTTAAATATCCTTATTTTGATAAACTTCAACATTTGTTTTTTCCAATGATGCTTGGTTCAATGATTTTTTATATGGTTTCTAAATTAAAGTTAGAAAAAAAATATACCCTTTGGTTTACTTTTTTTATTGTTATAGGATTATTATCAATGTTTGAATTATTAGAATATTTTGTAGATATTATTCTTGGATTTAATTTACAGGGAGTTTTTATTAAAAATCCTCAAGCAATTGGAGGCTTTGATGTTGTTATGAGTAGAATTGATGATACAATGGCAGATATTTTAATAGGAACTATTGGAAGTTTAATTTATATTGGGAGTGTTTTTTTTATTTTAAAGAAAAAGAATAAGAAGAGTGGGAAGAAAGGGCGAAAGAAAAAATAGTTTTAGAAACAATTAAAAACTAGTTTTTTGTTGTTAAATCATAAATATTGATAATTTTATATAATAAATAACTGAAATTTTAAGAGAGTTAGATATAGAAAGCACAAAATAATTATGTTGATGAGAATAATAAATATATAAATTCACTTTAATACCTAATAATCTATGTTTAGATTAAGTTTGAGATTTATATTAATATAAAATATCAAGATTAAAAATTAAAATGGATGCAAAAGAAAAAGATAATTTAGAAGAATTTGTTGAAAGAATGAAATCCTATAGGGCTAGACACACTGAATTAATAAGTGTTTTAGTTCCAAAAGGATTTGATATCAATCTTATTACTAAACAATTAGAAAGTGAAAAATCAACTGCAGCTAATATAAAATCAACAGGAACTAGAAAAAATGTACAAGAAGCTTTAGAGAGTTTAATTA
>CAZGSA010000005.1:0-12355 GCA_964528215.1 Candidatus Woesearchaeota archaeon | reverse complement strand
AGAGTGACAAAAGGTATGAAACAAACTCCTAAGAATGGGGTAGGATTATTTGCTGGAAATGTTTCAAGTGTTGAAGGCCAGGATGATTTTATTACAGAAGTTTTTGAACCTCCTGAAGAATTAAATCTTAGATTATATAGATGTGACCAGAATTTTGTTTTAGACCCTTTTGATGATATTTTAGAAGAAAAAGAAATTTATGGTTTAATTGTTATTGATAGAAAAGAGGCTGCTCTTGGTGTTTTAATTGGAAAAAAGATTAAGATGTTACAGCATTTTGATTCTTTTGTTCCTGGAAAAACTACTAAGGGTGGGCAGAGTGCTTTGAGATATAGTAGAATAAGAGAAGGAATAGCAAAAGAGTTTTTTAGAAAAGTTGCAGAAGCTGTAAAAAAAGAATTTTTTGATATGAAAAATCTTAGTGGAATTTTAGTTGGGGGACCTGGACCAACTAAGGAGGATTTTTTAAAAGAAGGTAATTTAATTACTGCTATTCAAGATAAGATTTTGGGTGTAAAAGATATTGGTTATGCTGATGAACATGGTTTAGGATTATTAGTTGAAGTTTCTCAAGATGTTTTGGCAGAGCAAGAAATAACTAGGGAAAAAAAGCTTTTAGAAAAATTTTTTAATATGTTGGGTAAGGATAAAGATAAAACTGCTTATGGTGAAAAAGCAGTTAAAAAAGCACTTGAATATGGTGCTGTTGAAACATTGTTATTAAGTAAGAAACTAAAAAAGTCAGATATAAACGAATTTGAGAAAAAAGCTTTAGAAACTGGGGTGGATATTAAGATGGTTTCAATAGATATTGATGAGGGGGTTCAGTTTTGGAATCTTGGAGGGGTGGGAGCTATGTTAAGGTTTAAAATTGAGTAGATTATATTTTTTAAAAAAGGGATTAATAGATTAGATAGTTAGAATGATGGAATATTTTGGAAGATGTTTCTTACTTTCAAAATAAATCAATAAACCAATTAGGATATTCTCCAGTATCTTCACAATGATAGGATTTATGAAACAGTTCATTTAAATAAAAATTTAATTTCATATTTTTTTTAATTAATTTTTTATTGTTTTTTGATATTGCTATCTGGGGAGGTTTAAAGATGGTAGGTGTCTGATTAAAACATTTTTGAAATTCTTCTATTCCTTTATTAAGGTATTCTTGTTTTCTATCTGTATTAAATTCTTCATAAGTATGATAAACCCCATGCATTGCAAGTTTTTTATTTGATTTTTTTATTTTTTCACACCATTCTGGATTATCTGCTATTGATTTATTGTTAAAAATAGGTATAATATAATAGACATCTGCTTTTTCTAAGAGTTTTTGACTGCAGGATATTTGTGGGGTAACATCATCTAGCTGTTTTTCTGAGAGTAATCTTATTAAAAATAAACCTAATAATGCTATAAGTAAGATTAATAGGATTTGAAGGAATATTTTCTTTATTTTTCCCCTTTTTTTTAATTTCATTTACCTGTTATCTAGTATAAAAAGCTTTAAAATATGTTTGTTATTGTTATTAATATGAAAAAAGTGGAAGAAGGTGAAGTGATTGAAAAAGAAGCTGAGAAAGATGTTGAAAAAGAGGACTCCACAGTTAGTTCTGAAACCATTAAAGAATTGGATGAAGATAGAGAAATTCAAAACTTAAAAAAAATAGAGGCTGCTTTGTTTTTATCTGCTAGATTTTTGAGTGTTCAAGAGCTAGTTTTGCTTACAGATATTAATCCCCTAATGGTAAAAGAATTATTGGAGAAATTATATGAAAAATATAACCAGGATGATTGTGCAATTGAAATTCTTGTTAAAGAAGGAAAGTATAAAATGGATATTGGACAAGAGTATGTAGGCATGGTTAATAAATTAGCTACAGGAAGTTCTGAATTTACAAAATCTGAGCAAGAAACTTTGGCAGTTATTGCATATAAACAGCCTGTAAAACAGTCTGTTGTTATTAAAATTAGGGGGAATAAAGCCTATGACCATATTAAAAAATTTATTGAAAGCGGGTTGCTTATTGCTAAAAAGATAGGGCATACTAAAGAACTTAGATTGAGTGATGATTTTTTTGATTATTTTCACTTGCAAAAGAAAAATGGGGAATTAGTTGGTATTGAAGCTAAGGATGGTGTGGAGATTGTTGAGGATGAGGAAGATGATGTTACAGGCGATAATGAGGATAATAATTCTAATGATAATTCTAATGATGTTAATGCTCAATTAGATGAGAAATTAGAAGAAGATAAGAAAGATGTTATTAAAGAAGATGAATCTGATAATATTGATGCAGATGGAGAGCAGGATGCTCAGGATATGGAAGATGACTGCAAAAAGAATATGGATGTTGGAGATGTAGATATTGATAAAAGAGAAGATAAAAAAAGAGGTGAACAAGAAAATGAGAATATGGGGGAAGTCTGATGGAAGTTTTATCTATTGTTTATCTAGCTTATATGTTTTTATCGATTTATATGCTTAGTTTGTTTTTTATGATTTATATTGTTAATCATAAAAATCTTTTTTATTATCCTAAAACAAAGAAAAAATATACTATTAGTTTTCTTGTTCCAGCCTATAATGAACAGGATACAATTGAGGATACAATAAAACATATTTTAAATATAGATTATAAACATATTCTTGAAATAATTGTTATTAATGATTGTAGTAATGATAATACTTCTAAAATATTAATAGACTTAAAAAAGAAATATGATAGGCTAAAAATTATTACTAATCAAAAAAATTTAGGAAAAGCAGGAGCATTAAATAAAGCACTTAAGATTGCTAAAGGAGAATTAATTGCAGTTGTGGATGCTGATTCTTATCCTGCTCCAGATTCAATTAAAAAGATGATTGGTTTTTTTGATGATAAAAAAGTTGGAGCAGTTACTTGCCCTATTGTAGCCAGAAATACAAATAAATTTTTAGAAAAAATGCAGGCAATTGAGTATAAAGTTATTGCATTTACAAGAAAATTATTAGATTATGTGGATTCTATTTATGTTACTCCCGGCCCCTTAGCAGTTTATAGAAAAGATGCATTAATAGATATTAATGGATTTGATGTTAAAAATATAACAGAAGATATTGAGGCTACTTGGCATCTTACTCATAATGGTTGGGATAGAAGAATGAGTTTAGATACTTGGGTTTCTAGCACTGTTCCTACTAAATTTTGGCCCTGGTTTGTTCAGAGAAGAAGATGGAATGTTGGAGGATTGCAGTGTATTTACAAATATAGAAAATCTTTGTTTAAAAAAGGAGTTTTAGGCTGGTTTATTATCCCTCTTTTTATTGCAAGCACTTTTATTGGATTATTAGGTTTAGGAATTTTTGCTTATCTTTTTACCTCGAGAATTATTAGTAATTATCTTTTAACAAAATATTCTATTATAACTGGAACTGCTATTCTTACTTTTGATGAATTTTATATCACTCCTAGTATTTTAAATTATTTAGGTGTTGTCTTGTTTTTATTTGGATTATATTTTACCTTGTTAAACTTATTTATTTTAAAAGAAAAGATTTTGAAAAAAGAAAATTTAATAAATATTCCTTTTTATATGATTGTTTATCTAATACTTTATCCTTTTATTATGATTGGAGCAATATGGCATCTAGCCCATGGTAAGAGGGTTTGGCGTTAGTATATAAATCTTTAAAAAATAAACATTATTAAAACAAAAAAGGAATAAGATGTTAAAATCACAAAAACATGTTTTTTGGGAAGCTTTTTTAATTACAATATTAATATTTGGGATTGGCATTTTTTTTGGAGTTCTTATAGAAAATTGGAGAACTAAGGGAATTGATGATTTTTTTCAGAAATCTGAAGTAGATTTATTAGATATTAAACTCCAGAATGAAATTTATTCAAGGGGAGATTTTAATTGTGAAACTGCAGTTTATGAAAATTTAAAATTTGCAGATAGAATTTATGAAGAAGCTAAGCTTTTAGATAGGTATGAAAAAGCAAGTAAATTAACTGAAAATATACAATTAGAACATAAAAAATATGATATTCTCAGAGCAATGTTATTGCTTAATTCTATTAAGATTCAGGAAAAGTGCAATAAAACTTATTATGAAGTTGTTTATTTTTATAGATTTAATAATCCTCAATTAGAATTAAAAGCAAAACAAAATGTTTTTTCTAAACTTCTTACTGAATTAAAAGATAGAAAAGGGGGAGATATTTTGCTTATTCCTATTGCGGCAGATACAGAAGCCTCTTCAATTAATATGATTCTGGATAGATATAATATTTCTAAGGAAGAATTACCACTTATTTTAATAAATAGGGAGATAAAAATAACAGAAATTCAGAATATTGAAGAATTAGTTAAATATTTTGAATAACTTATTTTGATGTATATTTTAAATCACAAATAAGAATAAAAACTAATTTTTTGTCTATTTTTTAGATAATTACCTTTTTTAAAAGATAAGATCAATATCCTTAAAAACTTTGGATTATGCAGAAGATATTAAAAAATTAATTTTTAAACAAAGAAAAAATAAGATACAAGGAGTTTGAGGCTTTAGTGTTGAGGCCTTATAACTCAAATAAATATCCTAGCTAAATTAATTAATATCCTAGAATTAATATAAAAATGGTAGAAAGATGTATGAGATGTAATGTTAGGGAAGATGAAGTTAGGTTGTTTGATGCTATTTATGAGGGTAGAATTGGAAGTATTTGTGAGAGATGTGCTATAATTGAGAATATTCCTCTTATTAAAAAGCCTCAGACATCTCAACTTAGAGAATCTGAAAAAGGGGTCAATGTTTATGATAGGATGAAGAGATTATCTGGAATCAGGGATGAAAAAGGAGAAGAAATTTATTTTAGAGAAGATAAGTTAAATGAGTTAGATAAAAATCCTGAACTTGAGATTCCTGAAAAAGAAAAATTAAATCTTATTAATCATTTTCATTGGGAGATTATGAAAAATAGAAGAAGAAAGGGACTTTCTCAACAACAACTTGCAGAGATTTTAGGAGAATCTGAAATTGCCATTCAGATGATTGAAAAAGAAAAGCTTCCTGAAAATGTAGAAGTTTTGATTAAAAAATTAGAGCAGTTTTTTCAGATTAGACTTAGAAAAGTTAGTGAAATTAACAGGATTTTAGAACAAAAGAAAAAAGAAGACAGGCCGGTTTTATTAGATATTGCTGGGAGAGAACTAGATATAATTCCTGAAGAGGAAATTTTTGAGATAGAGAGTAAGGATTTTGAAGTGGAGGGAGGAGATATAAATGAATTGAAAAATTTAGAAAAGAGTAGAGAAAAAAAAGGAATTAAATTATGGGAAGAACCAGAAGATAGTTTTGAGATTCCAGAGGGAGATTTTGAGGTTAAAAAAGTTAATTTATCTCAGGTAAAAATTGCAGATTTAAAAGAAATTCATAGAAGAAAGATTGAGGCAACCAGGCAAGAGCAAAAAGAAGAACAGGAGAGGATTGAAGAAAGGCAGAGGATGATTGAGGCTGAGAGAGAAAAAAAACAAAGATTAATAGAACAAAAAAAGGAAGAATTAAGATTAAGAAGAGAGAAAGAATCTGGAGAATTAGATAAAGTTTTAGGGGGAAGAGAATTATTAGAAAAAAAAGAGCAAGAAGATGAAAGGAAAAGATTAGGAAAAAAGTCTATTATTAATGATTTTAAGGTTATTGAAGAATTTGAAGAGGAGTTGATTTAGATAGTTTTAAAAACCTTTATTTTCTTTGTTTTTTGTAAATAACTGATAACTTTGAAGAAAATTTAAAATAAACAAAATGGAACTTAAAATTTTAAAAGATGAAAAAAACGAATTGGAAATTCAGATGGATAATCAGACTGTAGCAGAGCTTGTTAGAGTTTATTTAAATCAAGATTCAGGTGTTAAATTAGGTGTCTGGAGAAGAGAGCATTATAGTAAACCAATTGTTTTAAAAGTAGTTAGTGAAGGTAAGAGTGCAAAAAAAGCCTTACAAGATGCTATTGCTAAAGCTCAGAAAGATTTGAAAAAATATAGTGATGAATTTAAGAAATCAAAGTAGATTTTCTGACTCATTCAAATTTTACAATTTGAAGATTTAAGAAGGTGAAGTAATTGTTATTGATTCTTTTAGGTATTTTATAAACTTATAAGAAATCTCTATTTTTTAAAATAAGGTATCAATATCCTATAAAATTTTAAGTTATGCAGATGAAAAGCTTAAAAAAGTGTTTTTTGCAGATGAAAATAAAAGAGTTAGAGAGGAAATTCTACCTGGTGTTGAGATAATATTAGATTATGTAAGTGAGAAAATATTCTGGGTTTGAAGATTAAATCATAAATCTCTTGATGCTTTTAAATCATAATAATCCTTATAATAGTTAATTATTTAGTTTAGATTAAATAAGGATGAAAATTATATGGAAAATTTAGAAATAAAAAAAGAAAAAAAAGAAGGAATTAATAAAATTATGACTGGAAGTTATGATTTAAACAAATGGCTTAATGGAGGTTATGAAAAAGAAATTATTACTTTATTTTATGGACCTGCAGCATCTGGAAAAAGTAATTTTGTTATGTTGGCAGCATGTCATCAAGCTAAAAAAGATAAAAAAGTTATTTTTATTGATACAGAGGGAAGCTTTTCTTTAGATAGGATTAAACAAATGACTTTAAATCTTCCTGAAATTGCCTTGAAAAATATTGTTATTCTAAAACCTACTAATTTTCAAGAACAGAAACAAGCTTTTTTTACAATGTTAAAAGAGTTAAAGAAAAGCGAGAATGTGGGGTTGATTATTGTAGATAGTATGACTATGCTTTATAGATTAGAATTAGCAGATGCAAGGAAAAGAAATCTTGAAAAAGTGAGAGAAATTAATTTTGATTTAGTTAAACAAGTAAAAGCTCTTTATGAGATTGCAAGAAAAAGAGAGATTCCTGTTTTAATTACAGGACAGGTTTATAATGAGTTTATGAGTGAGGAGGATTGGTTGTCTGGAAAACAAGCAGAAGTTGGTGTTGTTGGAGGAGATATTTTAAAGTATTGGAGTAAATGTATTATTGAGTTGCAGAATAGGAATGGAAAGAAAAAAGCTATTATTAGAAAACATCGTTCGCTTCCTGAGAAAGAGTTGAATTTTGAGATTTGTAATGAAGGAATTGTTAAAAGGGGATGGTTGTAAAGAAGAGTGGTTTTGTGGAGTTCGGTTGGGGCGTAACCCATCAGACGCATATTTGATGGGCTTTTGAAAAAAATAAAACAACATCGCTTAAGGATGCTCGAATGAGGTCGTCCTCGGCGTGGGCGCTTTCTATATTTGGTGGGCTTCTTATATTGGGATTTATTTTTTTGTAATTTTCCATAAGAAATTAAAGAATTTAACAAAGTTTGCATAGATAAATTATTAGATGTCAAAATAAAGACGGGTTGTATTAATCTTCTATTTCTTTATCTTTTAGTCTTAATTTTGGGAAAAAATATTCTATTCTCTCTCTAGTTGTTAGAGATTCCTGTGAATGTCCCCTATAATCTACACTAACACTTTTTGTATCTTTAGGCAAAGATATTTTTTGTACTAATGGGGTTGAACCAAAAGGAAAAGTATCTTGTTGAATAAGTACATACAATTCTTGGTTTTTTGTATCATAATAACTATCGAAAGGATTAGGTAAGTGACTCAAATATGAATAAACAAAAATTAGTTCATTATTTTCAATTCTTATTGACCCTGGAAAAATAAAACTAGAGTCTTTTTCAGCAGTTTGCACAAATTTAGATATATCAATTGCCATAAATTACTAAGAAAATATACTACTTATAAATCTTTCTTTGGATGGCTTTTTCTTCAATTTTCTATATCACCTCATATCACTATGATATAGGGCAGGCGTGGGCGTAATGCTCTTTTGAATTTTTTTTGAGTGTTCAATTTCTAATATATGTTTTGCAAAATGTAGAAGATTTTATAAAAATATCTTTCCTTTAACATTAATAGAATTAAAAGATATTAAGAAATTTCTTGAAACAATAGATCAGGATAATATAACCCTTGATCCTCATTTTTATAAAAGAACTAGTGAATGACCAATAACTGAGAGTATGGTTCTGAGTTTTTTGAAGCTTGTATTTTATTTTTCAAGCTTTGGTGAAAACATCTAATTATCTTAAAATTTTAAAAGATAAAATCTTATTAAAATTTATTTTTGTCTATGTTAATAAAAATTTACAGATGAGAAGTGAGATTAAGCAGCTGAGATTAATCTAATCCTCTTGAAATAAGTTATTGATATTTATAAAAAATATAGTAATTTATCAAATCCATTTTTCAATACATTTTTATATTAGATTATCTTTAATTATTTAGGTTAATATAATCCAAATATGTAAAAGGAGGTAAGAAAAAATGAATTTTAAAAATTTAGGTTTTTGGGATGTTGCTTTAATTAAATTATCTGTTTTATTTTCTACATTATTTTTAGTCTCTGTCTGGTCAGGATTTGCAAATTGGGCAATTAAAACACATTGGGCTTGGTTTTTAGTAGTCGCTCTTGTTTTAGCAGTGAAACCAATGATAAAAGTTTTAAAAAAATAATCTTATTTTTTGAATGTTTGTACACAAAAATATAAAAAGATTTATATATGCATAATGCATACATATTATATGCAAAATCAAACATCTATTAGAATTAGCACTGACTTGTTAAATACTTTAAAAAAATTTAAAGATAATAATGATAGTTATGAAGATGTGATTTGGGATTTTATAGAACCTCATTTAGAACTTTCAGATAAAACAAAAGAAGATATTAAAAAATCTTGTGAAGAATATAAAAGGGGAGAATTTTTTACTTTAGAAGAGGTGAAAAAAGAACTTGGATTTTAAAATGGAAATATTTTTTTCCAAAACTTCTAAAAAACAATTGGAAAAATTAAATCAAAGATTTCAACAAAAAATTTTATTTACTCTTGAAAAATTTAAAAACAATAAACCTGTTGATATTATAAAACTTAGAAATAAAGAGGATGAATTTAGAATTAGGACAGGCAATTATAGAATTCAACTTAAAAAGGTAGAAAAAGGATTTCTTATAACTAAAATTGGTAAGAGAGAAAATTTTTATTTGATTTTTTTAGGGTAATTTTTTGTATGCTAGTCCTTTTATATCAACCTCAAATCTTTTTAATACCCTTTTTAGGTTCTTTTTTATTTTTAACTACCTTTTATTTAAACAAATTTTCACCATCTTCTTTTATTAATTCTTCAATATCTGGCAAATTCCCTATTTGGGTAACTTTTTTTCCTGTTTCTTCTTCATAAACTTCACATAATCTTCTGGCACTTGCGAGAAAATGAAAATAAAATCTTTCACGAGTTAATGCATCTTTTTCTTTTTTTGTTTCTCCAAATTTTTTTCTGCTGTTTCTATAAGCTTTATTCCAATAAATAACTTTTTCAATTGATTTTTTTAATCTGTTATTCATAATAATTAATATTAGATTTATTTTTCAAATCTTTTCAATAGGTTTTTCCTCTTTTTTTTCTGTTTTTTGTCCTGTGTATCTGTAAGGTTTTTTATTATTTCCATTTGCATCTAGTGGAAGACGGGTTGGGCATTGGGGGTTGAAGCAAAATACCCATGGGCGTTTTCCTTGTTTGATACGGATAAGCATTGGCCAGCCACACTCTTCACATATCTTTTGAGTAGGATTTCCTTGTTCATCTTTTTTATCTTCTGCTTTTTTGATTAAAGAATTAGATGGAAGTGAATAGGTTTGTTTGCAATCTGGATAATTTGTGCAGGCTACAAAATAAGATTTAAAACGAGGAGTATATTTTATTGTTAATTGTCCTGTTTTACAAGATGTGCAGGGCATTAATTTATTATCTTCTTTTTCCTGTTCCCAAGAAGATTCAATTGAACCTCTTAATTCTTTTCCTATTTTTAGTTCATTTTTTTTAAAATCTTTTGAGATTTCTATTAAAGCTTTTTCTGCTTTTTTTATTGTTGTCTGCTCTTTTTTTTCTAAGTCTTTTTTGCTTTTTCTTATATTTTCCATATCTTTTTCAATCTCTCTTGTTAGTTTTTCATTTATAATAATTGAAGAGTATTTTTCTAAAGTATTAATTAGATTTATTCCTAACTGAGTTGCCTTTATTGATTTATCTTTAATATATTTCCTATCATAGAGTGTTTCAATTATATTTGCTCTTGTTGCTTTTGTTCCTAGATTTCTTTTTTCTAATTCGGTTACAATTGATGCAGGGGAATATCTTTTAGGGGGTTTTGTCTGTTTTTCCTCTGTTCTTACTTTATCAATATTGGCTTCTCCATTAAAATCCTTTATCTCTTTTTCTTCCATTTTAATTGGATAAACATTCATCCAACCTTTTTTTAGAATTTCCATTCCTTTTGCTGAAAATTTTAGTCGGTCTATTTCAGTTTCAACTTTTTTATTTTCTAATTCTGCATCTTCACAAAAACAAGAAATAAATCTTTTAACAATAAGATTATAGATTTTTTCATCATAATCCTCTAGTTTTTTATGTATTCCTGTTGGAATTATTGCAGGGTGGGCAGGGTCTGATTTATTTCCTTCAATAGGTTTTTCTCTTGTTATGTTTTTTATATCTTCTGGAAACTTTTCAGAAAGTCTTTTTAATACTTTTTTAGCATCTTCTAAATCTGAAATCTTTTGACTAGAAGTTCTAGGGTAAGATATTAATCCTGCTAAATACAATTTCTGAGCAACTGCAAGAGTGTTTGAAGGAGTTATTGAGTGAAATTTATATGCCTCTGTTTGCAATGAAGTAAGGTCAAAAGGGGCAGGAGGATGGATAATCTGTTTTGTTTTTTTAGTTTCTGCTATTGTCTTTTTATTTTTTATTTTTTCAAACTTATCCAAATCTGTTTTTTTGATTATATCTTTATTATGTTTAAGTTCTATTGTATCTTTTCCATTATTAATAGTTATAAAAATCTGCCAATAGGGTGTTGATTTAAATTCTTGAATTTGCTTCTCTTTTTTAACAATAAGATTCAGAGTGGGGCCTTGAACTCTTCCACTAGACATTACTGCAAATTTTCCAGTAGTTTTTATAGAACTCATTAGTGCTCTTGATAAGTTTATTCCATATAGCCAGTCTAAGAAATGTCTTGTTTCTCCTGCAATTGCCTGCCCCCATTCTATGTGGTTTTGTCTTTTTTCAAATGATTCTTGTAATTCTTTAGGGGTTAGTGATGAGAACTTCATTCTACTAGCATCTTTTTGATTTGCTATAAATTTCATTATAGTATAACCAATTACCTCCCCCTCAACATCAAAATCTGTTGCAATGACGATTTCAGAGGCATCTTTTACTAATTTTTGAATTAAATCAGAATATTTTTTTGTAAAATCTCTTCCTTTTTTAACCTCAGAGTTAGGATACCATCCAATATCAAAAATAGGATATCCAGTGCCTTTTTGATTTTGAGAAATAGTAAATAAATGCCCTACTGCACAGGCAACGATTATTGGTTTATTATTCCTTTCAAACTCATAGTGGGAAACTTTATTCCTGTTTGTAAACTTATTTTCTTTTCCTTCAGAAAGAGCTGAGGCAATTTTCCCGGCTGCTTGAGGTTTTTCTGTTATTATTAGTATTGGTCCTTCTTTTTTTAATTGTTTTTCTTTAAATTTTGCAGGTTGTTTTGTTGTTTTTATGGCTTTTTTTGTTTTTCTTTTAGTTATTTTTTTAGATTTTGGTTTTTTTATTTCTCCTATTTTCTCTATTTTTTCTAGTTGTTCTGCATTTGGTTTTGGTTT
The DNA here is from genome assembly GCA_964528215.1 of Candidatus Woesearchaeota archaeon. Classification (GTDB taxonomy): domain Archaea; phylum Nanobdellota; class Nanobdellia; order Pacearchaeales; family GW2011-AR1; genus ARS1285. The sequence continues at coordinate 552 of CAZGSA010000005.1, read as the reverse complement.
TACTAGAATCTCTACTGTTTGCTTTAAATCTTCAGGGTCATAAACTAAATATTCTTTTTGTTCAATATTTCTTGAATTTGGTTGTTTTCTTTTTATTGGCATCTTTGTTATTTGCTTTTATTAATAAACATTATTTAAATGGTATAAAAATGTTTTGAGTATTATTTAAGAATCTTTTTGCAAAAAGTATTGTGCTATTGCAACGAGAATTATCTCATAAATATCTTTTCTATTTTCTATTCTAAGTGCCTGACAATATCTTGAATCTTCACATAAATCTTTAACAATTGGATGAGGATTATATCTATTTCCTATTTGTTGTTGAGCTTTTTCTATAATCTTCTGCCTTTTATCTGGTTCCCAGTCTTTTGTTTCTTGTATTACATTTGATAATTTTTCTAGATGAATCTCTGGATTTATTTTAGATTTTTCTGATTCAGTTTTTATATCTTCTAAATGTAGGGACATATTATTTAATTAAAATATAACCAAGTATTTATAATGTCAGAAATTAAACCACTTACTTTAGTAAGTGGATTCTGTTTTGGCGTT
>CAZGSA010000004.1:0-29746 GCA_964528215.1 Candidatus Woesearchaeota archaeon | reverse complement strand
CTAAAATTGATATGAAACACATTGATAAAGCCAATGATAAAATTGAAAGAGATAAAATTCTGGATATTATTGAAACAGAACCAAAACAATTCCAACTTGTTTTGTTTTCCATTTTTGAATTAGCTAAAAAATCAACTAAAGGTATTTTTACAGGGGATATTTATACTTATTACCAAGATTTATGTAATAAAATTAATATAGAAACTTTAACTCAAAGAAGAATTAGTGATATTATTGCAGAATTTGATATGTTAGGTATTATTAATGCCCGGGTTATAAGTAAGGGAAGGCAAGGAAGAACAAGAGAAATTAAATTAGCAATACCAGAAAATCTTTTAAACAGATGTCAACAAATTTTGATTGATGCAATAGGTTTGTGATTATTTAAACTATTTATATGTTTAAAATTGATAACTCTAAATATTTTAGTTTGTAATGAAGCATTGTTTTTTGATTTAAAAGAGGATATAAAAACACAATAAAATATAAATAAAAAGATAGATTTTAAAGTAATTGATTTAAATTTAAATTAATTTTAGGAAATTTCATATGGGTCAAAAAATATTAAAATTATTTATAGAACGAGGATTTCTTTTAGATAAAGAAATGCTTGATTTTCTTAGTGAATTAAGGGATGAAGATGTTGCTAAGGAGATTATAAATAAGATTGCAGTGGTTTCACAAAAAAAAGTTATTACTAAAAATCTGATTAATGAAAATATTGAAAAGATTAAACCTGTTTTTTATGAGCTGGATTCTGAGAGAAAAAAACTTGTTGAAAGATTTTTTGTTAATGTTTCTATTTCTGTTGAAGTTAAAAAAGAAGTTAAAGTTGAGAATGATGATTTGGGTAATGAAAAGAATTTAGAAGGTTTTGTTAAAATCATTTCTTCACCAGTTTTAGCATCTCAAAAATTAGAGGTTAGAGATTTTGTTAGACATTTTAGAAATAGGTATGTTTTTCTAAAAAAAATTTTACAACAAAGACCAGAATTAGAAGGATTAACTTCAATTGATAAAATCAGTGGCAATAGGGGGTTTTCAATTATTGGGATTGTAACTACAAAATCTATCACAAAAAATAAAAATATTATTTTAGAAGTTGAAGACTTAACTGGAAAAGTTAAGGTTTTGATTAATCAAAATAAAGAAGATGTTTTTGAAAAAGCTAAGGAGATTTTATTAGATGATGTGGTTGGATTTAAGTGTTCGGGAAGCAGAGATTTTTTATTTGTAAATGATTTGTTTTATCCAGATTGTTTTTTAGACAAAAAACATATGTCTGATAAAGAAACATATGCCTTGTTTATTTCTGATATTCATGTGGGGAGTTATAATTTTTTAGAAGAGAATTTTAACAGATTTATTGATTGGTTGGGTGGGAAAAATAGCAATGAACAACAAAAAGAGATTTTAAGCAAAATTAAATATTTGTTTGTTGTTGGAGACTCTATTGATGGAGTTGGTGCTTATCCTGGTCAGGAAAAAGGTTTAAAAATTAAAGATATTATAGAACAATATAAAAAATTAGCAGGGTTTTATAAAAAAATTCCTAAATCTATTAGTATAATCCAATGTGCAGGACAACATGATGCTGTTAGGGTTGCAGAACCTCAACCTCCGATTGGAGAAGATTTTGCTCAACCATTACATGAAATAAAAAATTTATATTTAGTGAGTAATCCTAGTTTAGTTGAGATTGATTCAAACAATTCTAAATTTGATAAGGGCATTAGGGTTTTGATGTATCATGGAGCAAGTATGCATTCTGTTATTAATGAGATTGAAGATTTAAGATTAAATAATGCTCATAGTACTCCTGCAAGAGTTGTCAAACATCTTTTATTAAGAAGGCATTTGGCTCCAAGCCATGGTAATGTGGTTTATATTCCTGATGCAAGGGAAGATTCTATGTTAATAAGAGAAGTTCCAGATGTTGTTACTACTGGAGATTTACATAAAGTGGATATTGATAAATATAATGGTGTTTTAATAATTTCTAATTCTTGTTGGCAGTCTATTACTGCCTATGAAGAAAAATTAGGAAATAAACCAGATTATTGTAAAGTTCCAATGTTAAATTTAAAAACAGGAGAAATAAAAATATTAGATTTTTTTGATGAAGATGATTCTGAAATTAAAAAAGAGACTTGTAGGGAGATTAAAAATGTTAAAGAAGGTGATAAAACAAAAAAAGAAATTATTTGTGAGGTAAGGGAGAAAAAATGAAAATTGCAATTGATATTGATGAAGTGATTTTAGAGTTTTTAGAAAGTTTTTTAGAGTTTTATAATTCTAAATATGGGAAGAATTTTAAAAAAGAGGATTTTAAAAGTTATGTTTTTGAAGAAACTCTTGGAGGGAGTCATGAAGAAATAGTTGAATTGATTAAAGAATTTGGATATAATAATAAGATAAATTTTGTAGAAGATGCTCTTGAATCTATTAAAGCAATTTCAGAGAATCATGAGGTTTTTATTATTACTGCAAGACACCCCATGTTTAAACAAAAAACAAATGATTTTTTTAAAAAACATTTTGGAGATATTTTTAATGAGATTTTGTATACTGGAGAGGCATTTGAAAAACAAGGAATAACAAAAGCAGACTTATGTAAAAGTTTAAATATTGATTTTATAATTGAAGATAATTATATTTTTTCTTCTGAATACGCTAAAAAAGGGATTAAGGTTTTGTTATTAAACAAACCTTGGAATAAGGATTCTAAAGTTTTTGATAATATTTTTAGAGTAGATAGTTGGAAGGAGATTTTAGAAAAAATAAATTCTGAAAAACAGAAAGAAAAAATACAAAAAAAAGCAGGAGAGCAAGAAAAAAGTGAATTGAGTGAAGAATCTGAAAAATATTTTGAAATATTGGGTAAAGATATTGAAAAAAATTATGAGGTTGCTAAAAAAGCGAGAGCAAAAGGTTATGATCCTGCAGATAATGTTGAGTCTCCTCTTGCATTAACTATGGCTGCAAAAGTTATAAAGTTAATTGCAACCAAATACCCCCAGTTAGACAGAGAGGATATTATTAACAGAGTTTTAGAATTAGAAAAACAATACGGGAGCTTAGATAATTCTGTTAGTTTTAAAATTGCTGAAGAAATTGCCCAAGAAAAATATTGTAAATTTGAAAATCAATTAGAAGCAATTGATGCTGGAATAAGGGTTGGTTTTGCGTATACTACTTTAGGGGTTGTTAGTTCTCCTATTGAGGGTTACACAGGATTAAAAACTGGAAAAACATTAAGTGGGGAAACTTATTTAAAAGCATTTTTTTCAGGACCAATTAGGAGTGCTGGAACAACTGCTGGTTGTGTTGTTATCATGCTTATCGATTATTTGAGACAATTATTTAAATATGCAAGATATGACCCAACAGAAGAAGAATGTAAAAGGGTTGTTACAGAGTTATATGATTATCATGAGAGGGTTACTAATTTACAATATCTTCCAACAGAAGAAGAAGCTTATTTTATTGCTAAGAATTGTGGAATTCAAATTTCTGGAGAACCTACTGAAAAAAGAGAAGTTTTAAATTATAAAGATTTGGGAAGAGTAGAAACTAATTTTATCAGGGGAGGATTTTGTTTAATTATGGGGGAAGGGCTTGCTCAAAAAGCTGCAAAAGGATTAAGGATTTTAAAAAGTCTGCAAAAAAATGGTTTTGATATTAAAGAATGGGAATGGTTAGAAAAATATGTCGAATTGCATGAAAAAAGGGAAAAAGGGAAAACAGATGAAAGTCCAACTTATATTAAAGATTTAGTTGCTGGGAGGCCGGTTTTTGGTCATCCTGGAAAGGGATTTAGATTTAGATATGGGAGAAGCAGGGTTGCAGGATTTAGTGCAGTTAGTGTTCATCCAGCTACTATGGCTGTTACTAATGATTTTATTGCGACAGGAACTCAGTTAAAAATTGAAAAGCCTACAAAAGGTTGTGTAACTACTCCTTGTGATGAGATTGATGGCCCTATTGTCAAATTTCAAAATGGGAGTGTAAAAAAATTATCAGATTATGAAGAAACTAAAATGCTTTATAAAGAAATTGAAGAAATAATTTATATTGGAGATATTTTATTTCCATTAGGAGATGTTATTAATAGGAATGCTATGTTGATTAAGCCAGGTTATGTGGAGGAGTGGTGGGGTTTGGAATTTGAGAAAGTTGTTGGAAAACAAAATGCAAGAGAGCAAATTAAAAATTATTTCAAGGTTAGTTTGTCTGAAGCTATTAAGTTAAGTTTAGATTATAAAATTCCACTTTATCCAGCTTATATTTATTATTGGAATCAAATTGATTATAATCAATTTTTAGGTTTTATTGATTGGTTTCAGAATTCTCGTATTAATGATAAAAGATTATTGTTTCCTTATAATACTAGTGAAAAAGAAAGATTTAAAGTTGGTAAGAGGGCATTAGAATTATTGGGAATTCCTCATTCTGTAGCTACTGAAAATGTTGTTTTAGAATCTATGGAAACTCAAGCTTTGCTTGTAAATTTAGGGTTTGACAAAGATTATGAAGGGGAATTTAATATTCCTTATGATTTTAAAAAAAGCGAAAAAATAGTTCATAACCTCAGAGAAGAGTTTGAGGGAGATGAACTAATAAAAAAACAAGGAAATGTTGTTTTAGATATTATTAATGAATTGAGTAAATTTAAAATTAAAGATAAGGCTGGAAGTTTTATTGGAAGTAGAATGGGCAGACCTGAAAAAGCAAAACTTCGTAAGTTAATTGGTAGCCCTAGTGTTTTATTTCCTGTTGGAAAAGAAGGTGGAAGATTAAGAAGTGTAAATGAGGCTGTAGAAGTTGGGAGTGTTAGAGGGGATTTTCCATTTAATTATTGTAATAAATGTAATAGGGAAACAATATATCGGGTTTGTGAATGTTGTGATGAAAGAACAGAACAAAAATATTTTTGTAGATTTTGTAAGGAAGAGATTAAGGATAAGATATGCAAAATTCATGAAAAAGGAGATAATTTTAAGAATAGCAGGATTGATATAAAACATTATTATGATAAAGCTAGGGAAAAATTAGGATATTTAAAAACAGATGTTCCAGAATTAATTAAGGGGGTTAGGGGAACTAGTTCTGAGAATCATAATATGGAGAATTTAATTAAAGGTTTTTTAAGAGCTAAATACAATCTTTGTGTTAATAAAGACGGAACAATAAGATATGATATGACTGAATTGCCAATTAGTCATTTTAAATCTAAGGAGATTGAAGTAAGTGTTGTTAAATTGAGAGAATTAGGGTATGTTAAAGATTATCTTGGAAATGAACTTATTGATGAAAATCAAATTTTAGAATTAAAACCTCATGATATTATTCTTCCATGTAATACTAAATGTGGAGATGATAAAGCAGATGATGTTTTTGTTAATGTAACTAGATTTATAGATGAACTTTTAGAAAAATTATACACCCTTCCTGCTTTTTATAATGTTAAGACTAAAAATGATTTAATTGGGAAATTAGGGGTTTGCATGTCTCCCCATAATTGTGCAGGAGTTGTCTGCCGTATTATTGGTTTTTCTAAAGTTCAGGGATTGTTGGCAAGCCCATATTTACATGCTGCTATGCGTAGAGATTGCTTAGGACATGATAATTATGTTTCTGTTGAAAAAAATGGAAATTGGAAGATTGAGAAAATTGGAAATTTTATTGAAGGGCTAAAACCAGAAGAATCAGCAGATAATTATGGAACTTTGAAAAGAGGTTTGAAGAATGTTTCAACATGGAGTAATCTAGGGAAAAAAGAGATAAGAGAAATCACGAAACATACACCTACAAATATGTTAAAAATAATTTTAGAAGATGGAAGAAACATAGAAGTAACAGAGAATCATAAAATATATGTTAAAGGAAAAAAAGAAAAAAGGGCGAGAGATTTAAAAGAAGGAGATAAATTGATGATTAGTTATAAAAGAGATATTGAAGAAAAAGATATAAAAGAGTTTTTTTTACCTGAAATTTTTAAAGAGGGGGAAGATGTTATGATTAGAAATGTCTATGATTTTTTGTGTAGATTTGAAAAATTAAGTAAAAATAATAATTTTTCATTTAGAGATAGTTATCCGATTAAATTTGTTGAAAATTTTTTAGAGAAACATGGAAGGACTCTTGAAGATTTGCCTAATGAAGCGAAGATTGCGATAAAAAGAGATAATGTTTATCTTCCTATTAGAATTGATTTAACTGAGGAGTTGTTAGAGGTTATTGGTTTGTTTATAGCAGAAGGTCATTTGAGAGGTAAAAGTTCAGAGGGAGGAAAGAAGGGTTTTTACCAGCTTTCTATAGCCTCTTCTGATTTTAAATTAAGAAGACTTGTCAAGGAAGTTTTTTATAAATCTTTTGGATTAAAACCTAGTGAAGACCAGAAGGATCATGTAACCTTTTCTTCAAAAATTTTATATAAATTTTTTAAGGATTATTTGGGTGCAGGTCATAATGCTAAAACTAAGAGAATTCCTGGAATTTTTCTTAATTTGAAACAGGAAAAAATTGTTGCTTTGTTAAGAGGTTATTATGAAGGAGATGGAAGTGTTAGTTTATCAGATATTGGGGTAGCTTGTGATACTGTTAGTGAAGGTTTAAAACATGATTTAAGTTTTGTTTTATCAAGATTTGGAATCTTTACTAAATTTTATGATTATGAAAAAGAACCAGGTCAGAAAGTGAGAGAATTTTATATTCGAAAAAAAAGAAAAATCCCCACATTTAAAATAACAAAAATAACAATCCCTTCGAATTTTGTTAAGAATTTTAAGAAGATTGGTTTTTTATCAGATAGAAAAAATAGAATTTTAAATGAGATTTGTAAGAGAAATCCTTATGGGATGAAAATTGATTTTGATGAGAATTATGTTTATTCTAAAGTTAAAAGAATTGAGAATGTTGGAGAGAAACAAAGTTATTGTTTTAATGTAATAAAAGAACATAATTTTTTTAGTAATGATATTCTTGTTCATAATTGTGATGGTGATGAAGCTTGTATGATGTTATTGTTAGATGTTTTAGTAAATTTTTCAAGAAGTTTTTTACCTTCTCATAGGGGTGGAACACAGGATGCTCCATTAGTTTTAAATGGAAAAATTTTTGCAAGAGAGGTTGATGATCAAATTTTAGATTTTGAGTTAGTTAATAATTATCCTTTGGAGCTTTATGAAAAAGCAGAACAAAAATTACATTCTAGTCAAATTGAGATAGAAATGGTTAAGCAAAGGATTGGAAGAAGAGAAGACCCCTATATTAATACTGGTTTTACTCATGGGAGTGATAATTTTAATGCAGGAGCAACCTGTAGTTCTTATAAAACTCTTCCAACAATGAAGGATAAGGTTGCAAATCAAATGGAACTTTGTGTTAAATTAAGAAGTGTTGAACAAGGAGATGTTGCAAGATTAATAATTGATAGACATTTTATGAGAGATTTAAAAGGTAATTTGAGAAAGTTTTCACAACAAAGTTTTAGATGTAGTAAGTGTAATGAGATTTATAGGCGACCTCCATTAAATAATAAGTGTGAAAAATGCAATGGGAGAATAATTTTTACAATTTCCTATGGAAGTATTGTTAAATATTTAGAACCTGCTTTAGATTTAATAAGAAATTTCGATGTTCCACCATATATTCAACAAGATTTAGAACTTGTTAAAAGATATATTGAAAGTATTTTTGGAAAAGATAATGAGAAGCAGGAAAGTATTGAAAGATGGTTTTGAACATCTTTCAAAAGTTCGCTTTAAGAGGTAAAGCTTCACATATTGAAAGATGGTTTTGAACATCTTTCAGGAGAATTATTGATAATCTATAATTCTTAGAGCTATTTTATGGTTAATATTTTTATAATTATGTGGATGAATAGTTAATTTTTTAGATGATAAAAACACGAAATGTTTTTAGATAGTAAAAATTTATTGAAATATGGAAATATTTCTAAGAAACATTTATAAAGATATTTCTTTTAATAATTTTATGAAAAGAGGATTAGGGGTTATAAGTTTTTTAATAATTATTTTGATAGTTATTGCTTTGTTATTCATTGGGTATTTTTTTATTTTTAAAGGTGAAAAAATTGATTCTGAATCAGGATTAGGAGGAGAATTACCTAGTTTAGGGATTTTTTCAGAAGAAGATGTTGCTTCTTGTGTTTCTAATCATTTAATTATTAATGATGGGCAGACTATTAATAATGGGGAGCATGTTGTTTCTGTTGATGTAGAAGATACAAATAGTGCAACAATAACTATTGATGATGTTTCTGAGAGTAAGGATGAGGGTTGGTCTGGAAAAATTGCAGGTGTGGAGGTTTATGTTAAAGAAATCTTTGGACCTAATACTGCCGAGTCTCAAAGATATGTTGAATTATACTTAAATTCAAAAAAATTAATTTTAGAAGATAATGAGGAGGTAATGCTTGGTTCTGAATCTGTAGATGGATGTGTTGTTCAATTTACAAATACAAATGGAAAAGTAAGTAAAATAGATATAGATATTTCCCCTTATAGTTTTGATGATTCTGTAAAATATCTTAAAATGGGAGATTCTATTAATGTTCCTATTTTTGACACCCTTAATTTTAGTTTAGAGTCTATTAATCCCAGCCTTACTTCTGAAGATAGAGATTATATTTTGATTGAACCTAGTGCAGAAAAAAGTGCAAGACTTAAATTTATAAATAGGGCTGGAAAAGAGTATGATATAGATATTTTAAGGCCTTCTCCAGTAATGATTGATGCAACTCTTAATGCGACAGAATTAGGAGTTGGTGAAAATTCTAATTTAGTTTCTGTTGCAGGATTAGGAGATTCTTCAAGCAATAATGCAAATATTTCTATAAATGATTATTTTATTACTTGTAATAATGATTATACTCAAATCTGGCAATTAGAAAAAATTGAGGTTAGTGGAGGAGACCAGTATGTTAAGGTAAGAGACCAAGGTTCTGGAACAACAGGAGATATTCAAATTCCTTTGGGCGGAATTATCAGTGGTTCTACAGGAACATTGACACTAGGAGATGGAAGTTCGACGACTATAACTTATCTTGGGGGGACAGATAGGATTCAGGTAAGTAAGGCTTGTAATTATTTATATACTGAAAAAGGAGCTATGATTTCTCTAGATAATGCAGATAATCCTTTTTTGAAATTAGATGAAATAAGAATTTTTGAAGAAACAGAATATAATGGCGGAAGATTTTTTGATAATCAGGGAGATGTTTTAGGAAAGAGCATTAATATAAGATTTGCTTATGATTCTTCTGGAAGAAATGGTTATGATTTATTTGTTAGAGATATTATGTCTGGAAGTAATAGTGGGCTTGAAAACAAAGATTATTGGAGAGATTCTGTAGGAGATTATAATTGGTATTATTTGACAAAGTATGGTAGTTTTATAAAACAAATAGGAGAGAATGACAAAAAAATTGAAGTTTGGTATCCTGAAAGTGCTGCAAATATAAATTTTGATTTTTATCATAATTGCCAGGATTCTGCTTGTGAATCTGCTCCTATTCAAACTTCAAGTCAGCCATTGTATCTTGGAGATTTAATAAACACTACTAAAGAAACACTTTTTAAATCTGATTTGCAGATTGTTTTAGCAGATAATACTCTTGTGGATGATGATGGAGAAGAAAGAGAAGTTCAATTAAGAATTGCAACCCCTAATACAAGTATTATTTATGGGGATACTCCTGATAACTTGGACAGTCCTGTAATCTATACTGATTTTAATGACCCTGATTTTAAATTTAGTCTTAGAATAATTTTTCCAACTGCAGTTGATATTTCAAAATTAACTAATGAACAGATTACATTATTTGGCAAAGAGTATATTTTTAGTGGAAATACAGAGAGTTTGACAGAAAACAAGATTGTTTTGTTTGAGTTTCCAGGAGAAGCTTGTAGTGTTAATTGCGTAGATGAAGATGAAGATGGTTATGGCGTCTGCCCTGATTGTGATATTGTTGCAGGTTGTGATAATGAGGGTCATGATTGTGATGATAATAATTCTGCTATAAATCTCGGAGTTAGTGAAATTTGTGATGATAATATTGATAATAATTGTGATAGTAATATTGATGAAGATTGTGATGATGATGGAAATGATGACGAGGGCGATGATGGAAATGATGATGAGGGTGATGATGGGAGTGGAGGAGGTAACACTATTAATACCTATACTTTAAATGCAAATCAATTTGAAAAAGGATATGTAAATCAATTGGCTTTATCAGAGAGATTTAAATTTAGCTTTTCTAATGAATATCATTATGCTACTGTAACTAAAATAGAAAGTTCTAAAATAACACTTCAGGTTCTTTCTAAGGTTCAGGAAGCTGTTTTAAGAATTGGAGATACAAACCAATTTGATTTAAATGAAGATGATTATGCAGATGTTAGTATAAGATTAAATGCTATTGAAGCAGGAAAAGCTAATTTAACTATAAATTCTATTCATGAGTTTATAGGTCCAGAGGAACAGGGAAATATTACTATAATTGAAGAAGAGGGTGGAAATATGACTAGTGAAGAGAGTTATGGAAAAGAAGACAATTTTTTTAAAGATAATTTATATATTTTTATTATTGTTTTAGTTATCTTAGTTATATTGGCTGTTGTTGCAGTAATATTTATTCTTAAGAATAAAAAACAAGATTTTAAAAAAAGAAAAAAGAAAAGTAAATAAATATCTTTGATAATGTATTTTTTAGTATAGGATTGTTTAAAAAGGATTTTTTGTTTTTAGAATCTAAAAGGAATTAAAAAATGAGTGGAATTTTTGGAGTTTATTCTAATAGTAATGGAGAAGTTTCAGAAGAGCTTTTAATGGGCACTGTTGCATTGCAACATAGGGGTGAAGAAGGATGTGGAATAAGTATTCCTAAAAAAGATGGATTTTATAGCCCTAAGGATAGACAACTTGCTTATTATTTTTTTAGAGATAGAACTAAGGGGTTAGAAGGGTTAAGATTAAGAGAGCCTCTAGCAGCAATTGGACATACATTATATGAAGATACAGGGGGATTGCAACCTGTTGAGACTTGGGGAGAAAATCATTTATTATCTTTGGCAATGGATGGTATTTTATTAGGTGAAGGTGGAAAAAATGATTCTGTTATGAGAACTTTATTTTCTAGAGCATTAGATAAACAAGAAATGTTGGATATAGGGAGAATTTATTCTGCTGTTGAAGATGTGATGACAAGATTAGATGGAAGAGGTTCTTATTGTGTGGCTTCTCTTGTTCTAAATAAACTAAATAAGGAAGTTAGTTTAGTTGCTTTTAGAGATCCTAGGGGGATTAAACCTTATTGTTTAGGAAAGAAAAATAAAAAATATATTGTTGCATCAGAAAGTAAGGCACTTGATGCTGTTGAATCAGATTTGATAAGAGATATTGCACCAGGAGAAGCAGTTATACTTTCTAGACAAGGGATTAATTCAAAAAGATTAAAACAAGAACAATCTGCTCATTGTTTTTTTGAGTGGGTTTATTTTGCAGACCCTACTTCTGTCATTGAGGGGAAGAATGTTTATGAAGTTAGAAAAGAACTTGGAAGAATTCTTGCTAGGAGGTATATAGAAAGGGTTAAAGATTTGGATTTTGTAATGGCTTCTCCAGATTCTGGAAGAGGGGTTGCTATTGGTTTTCAACAAGAATTAAGCAAGTTAACTAATAGGTTTATTCCTTATGAAGAAGGTTTTGTAAAAAATTCTGGAGCAAAAAGAACTTTTCAGGTTGAAAATCCTGATGAAAGAAAATTAGCAGCAAGAGTTAAGTTTTTTATTAATAAACAATTAGTTCATGGTAAAAAGATTGCTGTTGGAGATGATAGTATTGTTAGGGGGACTGTTTTTAAAGATGGTATGATTTATAAATTAAGGAAAGCAGGAGCATTAGAGATTATACCGGTTATTTCTTGTCCCGCCTTACTTCATGCATGTATAAAAGATCCGAGGGGTAAGGAGTTTGTAGCTTATGGCTTGGATGGAAATCTTGAAAGTCTTGGTAAACAGGTTGCTAAGAAAATTAATGCAGACTTTGTATGTTATCCTAGTACAGGAGATATGGTTCAGGCAGTTGGTTTAGAAGAGATTTGTAAAGCTTGCATTGATGGAGAGTTTCCAGTTAATCAAGAATTTTGGAGATGAGGTAATTTTATAAATAAAAGATTCTTGGTTTAAGTAATTGATATCTATGACTTAAGTTAACATTAATAAATCTATTAGGTTTGGGAGGTTATAAAGAACAGAGCATAGTATTTTTAAGAGTTATTGAGGCTAAAAAAATGAAAAAATCAATTGAAAAACAGATTGAAGAAAAATTAAAAAACTTAAAGAAATTGGAGTATAAAATGCAGGAAATGTAAAATGGAATTTGAACTAGATAAAATAAAGAAAGTTAGATTAGATTTAGGATGTGGTAAAGATAAGAAACTAGGATGTATTGGGATAGATATTCGTAAGCAGCCTTCTGTTGATATTGTTATGGATTTAAATAAAGGAATATCTTTGGATGAAAATAGTGTTGATTATATTTACACGGCTCATTTTTTAGAACATGCAGATAATTATGATTTATTAATGAAAGAGATTTATAGGGTTTGTAAAAATGGTGCTATATTGGAGATTTATGTTCCTCATTTTTCTGGTATAAGTGCATTTCAAGAAGACCATAAAAGGTTTTTTAGATATGATTGTTTTAAGTGTTTTGACCATGATACTAGTAACATTATGACTTATGACCCCAATTTCAAGGTATTAAAAAAGGAATTGCATTTATATAGGAGGTGGTATTTGCCATTAAATCCAATTATGGAAAGATTATTAAAAGTAAATAAAAGATTTAATAGTTTTTTTGAAATGACTCCTTTAAGAAATTTTTTCCCTGTATTTGAGGTTTATACTAAACTAAAAGTGATAAAAAATGAATAAACCAAGAGTATTATTTGTTTATCCAAATCCAGAAGGTTATGGGGGAGTTCCAAATGGTTTAGCCATATTATCTGGCTATTTAAAAAATAATGGAATAGAAACTGATTGTTTTGATACTACATTTTATAATTCTCCACCTGAAACATTTAATCAGAGAGCAAAACATGGATTTTTTAAAGAAACTAATTATAAAGATGTTTGGGGAGAATATGATGATACTTTAAAGGATAAGATTCCCCAATTATTTGCGGATAAGATTAATGAATTTAAACCTGATTTAATTGCAATTTCTCATGTTGATATTTGTGTTAAATTTATGGACAAAATTATTTTAGATATAAAAAATAAATTTAATATACCAATTGTAGCTGGTGGAATTACTTGTACTTCTACTCCTGAAGTAATGATTAAGAAATCATATTTAGATATGATTTGTATTGGAGAAGGAGAACAATCCTTGCTTGAATTAATTAATAGAATTTATAATAAAGAAGATTATTCAGATATAAAGAATTTATGGGTGAAGAAAGATGGTAAGATTATAAAAAATGAGTTAAGACCCTTTATGGATATGAATAAATTAGGATTTCAAGATTGGGATATATTTGATAAAAGGCATTATTATAAACCTTATTGTGGTAGGTTTTGGATAACTGCATTTGTAGAAATGGCTAGGGGCTGTCATTTTAATTGCACTTATTGTGTAAATAGCTTATTGAGGAAGAGATATAAAGATTTGGGTAATTTTATGAGGCTCAGAGATGTGGATATAGTTATAGATGAGATATGTTTTTTAAAAGAAAAACATGGAGTAGAGTTAGTATTTTTTATTGATGATAATTTTCTAGGGATGCCTCAAGAAAGATTTGATTATTTTTGTGAACAATATCAAAAAAGAGTTAATTTACCTTTTTGGATTCAGTCAAGATCAGAAATGATTACAGAATATAAAATTAAAAAACTTAAAGAAATTGGAGTATCAACAATTAGCATAGGTTTAGAACATGGATGTCAAATGTATAGGGAGAAATATATGAATAGATATGGAAGTGATGAATCTATTATTAATGCATTTGATATAGTAAATGGTCTAGGTATAAGAACTACTGCTAATCTTATTGTTGGAATGCCTTATGAGAAAGAAGAGATGATGGAAGATACAATAAATATTTTAAAAAGAATTAAGCCTTCAAGTGTATCAATGAACTTTTTTTTACCATTTAGTGGAACAGTTATGAGACAGATGGCTTTAGATTTGGGATTAATTAATGAGGATTTTATTTTAAGTGGGAGTGTTAAACCCTTGGAAGGAATTAAAGGCTTTAGTTCTGATAGAATTAGGCATTATTATGAGAATTTAAAAAAATATGTAAGTGGAGAATTAGTTTTTAATTTGGAGGGTAAAAATGAAAAAATCAATTGAAAAGGAGATTGAAGAAAAAGTTGGAAAGAAACTAAGTAATGAGATTAAAAAAGATGTGGAAGAGCGGGTTGAAAAAGAAGTTAAGGTTGTTGAGAAAAAGTTAGAAAAGGAAAATGAAAAAAAAGTTGAAAAACAGATTGAAGAAGTGAAAAAACAAGTTGAGAAGAAATTTAAAATAAAGCTTTATGAAACAACTAAAAGTTCTGCATATGCATTTAAAGAAGAATTAAAAAAACATACTGCTACTGCAATAACTGCTGCCTTTGCTTTTTTAATTGCTTTGTCTTGGAGAAGTCCTATTCAAAAATCTGTTGAGAATTTAATTGAATTTTGGGGTTTAAAAGGTGGAGAGATTTATTTAGATTTTATGGCTGCAATTATTATAACTGTTATTGCTGTTTTAGTGATAATGTGGGTAAGTAAATGGACTGCTGAGAAGAAGTAAATTTTTGTTTTTATATTTTATTCTGATAACATCTAAAAATTTATGTTGAGTTAATAAGAAACTCTCAAGAATCAGAGTTATTGTTTTTTGATGAATAATTAAAGAAAATAAAATAAAATTGTCAGTTCTAAAAAATCAAAGATTTTTGGCCCCTCCAATTTTCTATAATAAGTAGAAGAAAATTGTCGGAACTAATAAACACCCCATTAAGTGCATTCTTTTGATTCCTAATAAGATTGTAGAGATTCCTAAACTTGTCGCAACTAAGAATACAAGTAATCCTAGAATTCCTGTAAAATAAATTGTTAGAGCCATTAAGATAATTATAATTGTTATTGAGATTTTTGAATATTTTATTTTATGGATGTTTTTTGCTATTAGTTTTGATAGAAATATTGAAATGAAAAAAGCTAGGATTCCTGAAATAATTATGATTATTATTATAAAGATAATGTTTTGGATTGTTAAATTTGGAAGAAGTTGAGATATTGCAACTGCTGCTCCGGTTCTTGTTCTTTGAATTGAGTAAAGTGCTATGAAAGATAGAGCCATAACTATGGTATTGATTGCTCCAAGAAGAAAAAGGAATTCTCTCGAGTCTGTTTGTGTTTGTTCTTCTCCTAAAACTTCTCTTCCAATTAATGCTGCTTGGCTCGCACCTAATCCTGGAAGAAATGCTGTAAAAGGAGCTGCTATAATTGCTGCTAAGCTTGCTTTTGCAATTGATTTTTTTCTTAATCTTATTTTTTTTAATCTTGCTATCTTTTGTTTAGGTATTTTAGTTTTTTGTTTTATACTGATAACTAGGTTGCTTGCTCCAAAAAGTCCGGTGAGTAAGGGTAGAAGGGGCTCTTTGATATTAAGATTTAATGAAGCTATTCCTAAAAATCCTGCTAAAAGAAATATTATTAATGCCCAGAGCTTTTTGTTTGCTTCTTTTTCAGTTGAAATTAGATATAGTGACGCAAGGATTAGAATTATCCACATTATTTTTTGAACATAAGGATAAATAATTGGCAACAAATAAATAAAAATAGGTGTAAAAATTAGGATGATAATTAATGAAAATATGCTCCCATATAATGTAAATACTACTGCATAATAAGCTCTTCCTTTTAATAGAAGTTGATGTCCAGGAAGAATTGATAAGATTGTATCATCATCAGGAGCTCCTAAGAAGATTGAAGGGATGTAATCTACAAAAGTATGAGTTATTGCCATAGATGTTATAAATATTACTAGGGTTAAGGGGGAAGTTAGATTTAGAAGGGTTGCTGAAAATCCAAGAAGAATTATTGTAATTAGATTAATATGTATTCCTGGGATTAGGCCTGTTAGAGTCCCGGCGGACACACCGCAGATTAAAGCCAAAATTATTTGGAGTAGCATTTTACTCCTTTCTTGACTTTATCGTCGATAATTAAACTAATTCTTTTCAATTTTAATAATCCCTCTGAATATATAAATGTTGCTAAAATTTAAATTTTTGTAAAAAATAGGGTGGTTTAATATCCCTAAAAGCCATTAGGGTTTTTTGGATGTCATTTTCTCTCGCTGTATGCTTATTTTTTCTTTGTCATTCCCATTTAACTTTTTTGGGTTTTGGGTCTTTGGGACGCTTCTTGTTCTTTTTTTAGTTCTTCTTTAAATTTTTCTTCTGATTTTTTAGCCCAAACTAATTCATAATTAACAGATTCTTCAAAGTCTTTACTTTCAATAAACTTAGAGTAAGGAACTAAAGTTACTCTTGCATCTCTTTCTATAATCAAGGCAGGCCTTCCCCCCTCACTCTTCCCAGAGGTCATCTTAATTAATCTCAGTTTTTCCAAGTCTTTAACATATCTATTTATCAAAGAGTATGCATGCTTTGTTAATTTTGCTAATTCATAAGCATTTGTTTTTTCATTCTCAGAGAAATATAACACCTTTAATATTTCGCCTCTATCTCCTATACTCAATGCTTTTTGAATTTCAGACAAATTTTCTTTATAAAATCCCTTCCAATCTAACAAAAGAAAAGGAGGTAAAAAAGAGTTTTTGTCTCCTTGTTCGACGAGGTTTAAGATTATTTTTAATGATCCCTTTTCTTTTTTAACCATAAAGTATGAAAGTATGACTTTCTTTATAAATGTATCTGTGATAGGGGAAAAACATAACATTTATAAATATGTATTTCTATTATATCACAGTTAGTAGAAAAAGTAAAGATGAAAATAAACACAACTATCACTATTGAAAAGGAAACAAAGGAAGAGGCTCTTAAACTTTTAGGATCTCAGGGGCAAAAATTATCTACAGTTGTTGAATTATTTTTAAGGAGAATAATATTGGAGGCAAAACAAAATGGCAAATCAAAAAGAGGAATTACTGCAGTTTAATCGAGATTCAGGAAAAAAGACTTGGATAAAGCAATTTAGATTTACCGATTCACAAATTAAACGACTTAAAATGCTTGCAGAAGCGAGTGGGTTCAATACTGTCAGTGCATACGCAAGGCATCGTTTGTTTAATGAGATTTCTGCAGACATTAAATTAAACGAAATCTTGAAATTTTTAAAAGAGAAAGAGGGTAGTAAAAATGATTGAAGAAAATTTATTAATTGCAGGAGAGAAGCCAAGACTACATCAAAGATTGTGGGCTTGGATTGTTTTCGTTTTTTCTAAAAAATCTGATGAGTCTGAATTAAATAATTCTAAAGAAGAGGCATTTTAACGATGGAAAAACAAGATATATGTTCAATTAATACTGAGACCGAGATTATCCCTAAATTACGGGTTCAAATACCCTCTATGGGGGAGTTGAAGACATATCTGAGACTTAAATTTCAAGATAATAAGGAAGCAGGATATGTAGCAGGTATTTCTGCAACAAGAGTTCGCCAAATTTTAGTTGGATATAAGATTCCGAAATCTCCTGCGTTGATAAGGAAAATTGCTAATGGTTGGGATATTGATGAAATAAAATTGACTCAACTTTTTGAAAGTGTTAGAGACGATTATCATCCTGTTGAAAAAATAGAAACAAAAACTCCGGAGCAGGAGTTTGATGAATTGATGAATGAAGCCGGAATAAAAAAGGAGGATGAAAATGAAAATTGACGAAAACACTAAAAATTTAGTTGTAAATTATCCTGTTAAGAAGGTCTTGGACTTGATGGAGTATTGGATTCTAAGAGGGGTGGAGGTTCATTTAAAATTTACTTGTAAAAAATGTAGAACTCGATGCATGACTCAAATGCCCAATGCTTATTTTGTTGAAGGCTATGAGTGCAGTGAATGCGGAACTAAAAATGTTCCAAAAGAGTTTGGTTTAATGTTAATTAAAAAAGGGGAGAGAAAAATGAATGATGTTCAAAAAATTCTTTGTTGGTTAGGATATTTATATTATTCTGTTGGAAGGCAATATTATGATTTTCAACTTCAAATCTTCAACAGTGAAGGGATAAAAACTTCAAGAAAAACATACAGGGAAGTTTGTTTTGATCCAACTACTTCCTATAACAAATGGTTTTTATCAGAAGTCAATCAAAGACAGGTCTTACCCTTTGAAGTTTTGATTGACTTAGAAACTAAAGACAATCTTCTGCTAACGATAAAAAAGTTAAAGGAGTTAGGAGTGGAGTTCTATGTTTTTGATACACATTCAAGAGGAGTCCATATTTCAATTTTCTTCAAAAGAGATTTATCAGAAAAAGAAAAATTAATAATTATAACCTTTTTTGGAGGAGATACTCAACTTGCTTCTAATAAGCACATGATTGCACTTGAATTTGCCGAACATCATAAGAGCAAAAAGATAAAATCTTTAATTAATGTGGAGGAAATTTTAAATGGAAATTGAAAAAAATAATCCTGAAAAATTATTAGAAAAATTGCCTAAAGAAAAAAACAATCCTTATGAAAACGATAATAGAATAAAATATCTTTTAGAAACGGAGAAACCAGAATATAAAAGTTTAGGGTGTGGAGTTCATATTGATCCTCAAACTAATGAGGAATTTATGTATTTTGGAACTAGGGTTTATGAAGGGAACTTTGGTAATGATGCAATAGTCACGAGTGAAGGAAAAATTTTAGTTGCCTTCAAGGACGAAAATCAAATAAGACAAAGGGGGATTAATTATAGATTTCCTTTTTTTGATAGTATTCTTGATTATTCATGGAGTAATAACATGACAGAGTATAGTATTAATCAATTTATATTCGGAGAACAAAAAGAAGTTAGTTTAAAAGAATGTTATGAAGATACATTACAAAATCAGATTTGTAATATGGATTATCAAGACGATATGATGTATGTTTCTATCTCTTGTAGCATTGAAAGTTCTTATTACTTGCCTATTTTTGAAACAAAAGGCAGAGATTTTTTTAATGCAGAGAAGGGGTCTGGGAAAACTAAGGTTGCTATGCTCTATGACTTACAAATGTTTAATCCTTTGATGAGTGCAGACATCTCCGGGCCCTCTTTTTTTAGAGCGGTGGAGTCTACTTCTTGTAGTATTATAATTGATGATTTTGATGCAATCCAAGAAGAAAAACGAGTGCCAATAATTCAACTAACAAGAACAGGTTATAAAAAAGGACAGAAAGCAGTTAGAACAAGTGAGGGAAAAACAAAATTGCCTGAGGCGTTTAATGTCTTTAATTCTCTGGTGCTTAACAATGTTGGAGGATTAGATGACATTACTCAAGATAGATGCAATACTTATCAATTAATTAAGTCCACCGACTTAAAAAAAATAAATAAAAAAATAAAGGATAAAGATCCAAAATGGCAAATACAGAGAGATAAAAAATATTATTGCGCTCTTCAAAATTGGAAATTAGTAAGGGATACTTATAATAATCTTAAAGTTTTGGGAATTTCAGGCAGAGATCTTGAGAAAGTAGCACCTATTTTAACTATTGGCAAAATAGTTTTAGATGAACAGGAGTATGATCGGTTAGTTGAATATGAAAAGAGGAGAATTGAAGAACATAAAGATAGAGATGTAAGTTCGGATTGGTTATTTCTTGCTTTAAAAAATGCAGTTAAAATTTTGGGGGATGTTTCTCAATCTGATAAGGAAATTGGAGTTTGGATTCGGCTGGATGAATTAGTCTCTAATGTATTAAATGAAAATTATGATTCTTCGAGCAGAGATTATGAAAAAACTAAAAAATTTATTTCCATTTATCTGGGAAAGATTTTTAAGAATACTCCTTTGTTTCAATCGGGAAAGGTTCACGGAGGGTTTGTTAGGTATTTGTTTGAACCAACTAAACTAATTAAGTTTTTACAAATAAGAGATTTTCTAAATTATTTTAATGAAACTGAACTTATCAAAACATTACCTCTATCTATCCAATCTAACCATTCTCACCCTACTATCCTATCTATCCAATCTAACCGAAAAGGTAAATTAATGAAAAAAGAGGAAGAAATGGATAGGTTGGTTAGTATGGATAGAACGGAAAGCGGTATGGAGTCTAAAATAGAGGTGGTTAAAGTATAATGAAACAAGAAAAAGTAGTCCAATGTGAGAAATGCAACGCAGTAATAGAACAGAAATACTTGCGAGAAGGTTTATGTTTTAATTGCTGGCATAGGAAACAGATTCAGATAAATAAAATTGAAAGGAGGGCAGAACAAAATGGTATTCAAACCGATTGAACCGAATGTGTGGAAATTTGAAAATGAAGGCGATGAGGTTGTAGGGATTCTGTTGAGAGTTGAAGAAGACAAAGGGAAATACAAAAGCAGAATCTTTCATATAGAAACTGAAGATGGAAAACAGTTATCTGCTTTTGGAAGTGCAGTTTTGAATGACAAGATGTCTTATATTAGTCTTGGCGATAAAATCAAAATTGTCTTTAAAGGAAAAGTTCAAGGCAAAGAGGCAGAGTATAATGATTTTGAAGTTTTCAAAGACTTTCAAGATTAAAATTCATCATACACGATTATGAATAAAGAAAAATGGGAATAATGAAAAAGATAGAGAATGTAATGAAAAATCCTTTTGAGAGATTGGTCTGGCTAATGAAAGACCCTGATCCGACACCGGAACAGTTGCAGGAGGCGAGACAGCAATCTCAATTATTGGATGAGGAAAGAAGAGTTAAGAGAGAAAGAAAGAGTTGGCGAAATAAATTGATTCGGGCAAGGTATAATCTTGGAGATAAACCCAAATCAAAGGAAGAACTTTTGACTGAAAGAAAACAAGAACTGCTCAATGAAAATCGAGAACATCAAATTAGAATTAATAATCTTCAAAAGACTATTTCTCATAAAGATAATAAGATTAATTATTTGAAGAAAGAGATACAAAAATTAAAAGAGCCGAAAGAGGAATTTGAAAGAATTGAGAAAGAAAACCAAAAACAAATTTCTCTCCTGAAAGAAGAAATAAAAAGTAAGGTTCGAGAAATTGAAAAAGAGTCTGAGGAAAAGGAATCTTTTAAGGAGCAACTTAAAGACCTGTTGCTTTCAAGAGAATTATTAAACAGGCAGGATTTAAGAAGCAAGTCATTAGAACTTTTGAAAGAGTTGTGGAATGAAAAAAAGAAATTAATTCAAATAAAGATACAACCAAATTTAGATCAGGAGGATTTGAATCATGAAGAGGAGAATGAAGATGAGGGGGAAGAATATCCTGACCAAGAGATAATATATGATCCTGAACAATCAGAAAAGTGTTGCTATTGTGGAAATCCCAAATCTCCTTCGGCTAAACAATGTGAGGAATGCAAAAGAAAAATTAATAGCATCCGAGTCTCAAATAAATGTGGTATGGATGAAGCGAGAACTATGTATGAAACTAAAATGGAGGTGTGTAAAAAATCATAAATGGTAATTACCATAGAAGAATATAATCTGCTATGAAAATTTACTTTATTCCTGTTCAGGAATGAAGGTAAATTACAGGGGTGAAATAAAATCATTTGGGGTGATTACACTAAAAGAAAAAATAAAATGAACAAGAGCCATAAAAATGCAATACTTTATTGTAAGAGAGAAATAGAAAAAAATAATTTCAGATGTAAGAGAGAATGGGATCTCTCAAGGGGCAAATTTCTAAATTCTGTGGATTTATCATGCTTTAGAGATGACTCGGGCAATAATCAAAAGATAAATGCCGTAGGGGTTGAATTTGAATCAACTCCCAAGGAAAGGTGGAAATCAAACAAACAGATTCTTTCAAATGAATTAGATTTAAAGGAGTTCTCAAGACTTTACCCCCGGAGCAAAACATGGCATTTACATGTTGATGAGATTGAAAAAATTGATTTTAAAAAAGAATTATCTGTTAAGAAAAAATCCCCCTTAGTTAAATTATCTCCATGGGGTTTTAGAATATGAAAAATAATGTTGTTGGATATGTGAGAGTTTCGGATGATAAGTTAAGGGATGATAATAATCGGAGGCAGGATATTAATCGACAAATAGATAAAATAAAAAGATACTGCGAAACTATGCAATATCCTGAACCGGATTTTTTCATTGATGATGGTTTGTCTGCTTACAAAGATGATTATAATTCGAGACCGGAATTTTGTAGGATGTTGCGAGAAATTAGGGCTAATAGAGTTAAACATATTATTATAGAAGATATAACAAGGTGGAGTAGAAGAATTGAAGACGGATTAAAAACTTTATCTCAGGTTACAGAAAAATGTAAGGTTACAAGTTTAGCAGAGGGCGATCTGGGGGTTACAATTCCTGAACAATGGTTTAAATCTGCGATTGGATTCTTGATGGCTGAATGGGGTAGCAAGATAGCAAGTTATAAAGTAATTAGTGGAATGGAAAAATTAAGAAATGATAAATCAAAGATTTGTGAATCTTGTGGGGTTGTTCATTTAGGTCGGCATCCTTCAACTTGTAAGTGTGATAAATGTTTAAAAAAGGGTAGGGCAAAATCTTAGTGTTTTTTCCCCTGTAACACTCTCAATTTTTTAAGGCTTTGAAAGGTTAGCCTTTTTTTAAGTGAACAATTCTTTTGCATAAAAGGAAGATTTATAAGTTAGACAAAAGTAATATTATTAAATAAAGAGAAGTTAAAATGGCAATAGAAATTTCAATATTTTTCGCAAGATTTTGGGGTGCTTTCTTTATAATTTTTGGATTGTTATTTATTATAACGAGACAGTTGGGCAAAACTATCGAGATGACTGATAATAAGGCTTTTGTTATATCTACTGGTTATATTACACTACTAATGGGATTAGTTACCGTAATATTGCACAATCTTTGGGTTGCTGATTGGAGGGTGGTTATAACACTTCTTGGTTGGTCTACTTTAATTAAGGGAATTATGAAAGTTGGATTCCCTGAGCAGATACACAAACAGGCACAAAGATTCAAAAAGAAACAGATGCTTAGTGCCCTCTTTATGATTCTGTTGGGTGCATTTTTGTTTTGGATGAGTTTTTATTAAATTCCACTAAAAACGATCCTTTATAGAGCCCTGTTTTTAGGCTGTTTTTATGAGTAATTCTTAGATACCCCTTTTTAGATTAAACTTCTTGGTATTGCTTAAATGGATTATCCTTAGAAAAGATATATTCGTGCATTTGCTGACTATATGGGGGAGTTTTTGAGGTTTCATATATTTCTTTTTGATACCCTTCGCAACTAACAAATATTTCTCCTTCTAAGACTTCCATATCCTTACAAACTATAACAAAATTTAATTTTAAGAGTCCCAATTCAAATTTTTTAGGATGATAGATTATTCCAATAACTTGTTTAAGCCCGGGATAGACAAGGTCTTCTCTTAAAACATGTTCATAAGAAAGGTATCCATAGGGATCTTCTGTCTTTAGCCATCTATCAATACTCCATTCACGAGGGGTTTTCAGTTTAATGTAAGTTTGTTCTGCAACAACCTTTCCTTCATTTTCAAGATAAATTTCAAAAGCAGGTTTATCTCTTTCTTTAGAAATACTTCTTAAACCAATTTTCAATGCAGGCCTCTTTCTTTTAAAAAATAAATCTTCAATTTCATAATGTTCTATTTGTTCTGTAATTGATCCATGTCTTTTGTAATATCTTCTTTGACTACTATCTTCGTGAATTTGGTGAGGCGCAACATCGCTTTTAGGGATTTCAATAACAATCACAAATTTCGTTTTATCCTCAGATAAAATCTTCTTAATCTTTATATCTTCTATTTTCCTATATATCTTTGAGTTAATTATTTGTGCTATCCTTTCACAATAACCTTCATCTTTTTCTATCCACATAATTTCTTTTGGAAAATGATTATCTTCTTGTATTCCATAAATAATTATCCCCCCATCAGAATTAGCCATTGCTGAAACATCTTTTGCAAGTTCTTTATTAAAATCTCCTTTAGAAAAATCAGGAGTTTTATAATCTAAGTTAGTATCCTCTTGAATTTTATTTTTTATCAAGTTCTCTATGTCTTTTTCAGAGTTTAAATCCATAAAAATAGGGTGAGTTTGTATTTTATAACTTTTTGTATACAATCATTGTGTAATCAAAGATTCTTCTTCAAACTTTTCAAATTCTCCCTCTTCTCTGAAGTCAATCGAATATTCCAAGTTTCCTGTTTTTTTAATTATTACAGAGTCTATTCCTATCTCTTGAAGCATTTTGTAAGTGAGCAATTCTCCTTCTTTCAGTTGCAACACATCTCTTAAAATCCATTTTCCAAGTGCCTTATTTGGATCACTCATTAAGGCTTTATCATTGTCTTGACAAACTTTTGCAGACATATAATATCCATTAGGTAACTTCAGTTTAAATTTAACATCTCGCTTTGGAAAAAATCCCTCAAATTTTCTATGGATCCAAGGAGGTATTCTGATGTAAACTTCATCATTATCTCTTTTTCTTCCTCCTGCATTCCATTGATTTAAACCACTTTTTTCCGGGACAACTTTCTCTTCTTTTTCAATGGAATATAAAGGTAGGATAATAAATTGATGTTGAATCTTCATAGTTTTCAAAACTTCTTTTTTATGTGATTCAAGATTTTTATCGAGAATATTAAATGGGTCTTCTAAGATTTCTACATTTATTTGTGAGGCTATATTTTCTTTTGGAAATTTTTTTAATAAAACACTCTTTGAAATATTAAAATTATAATCTCCCTTACCGTCTGTAAAGGCTATGGACTTACCATTATCCTTTATTATTTTTAATTTTCCAATATCCATTATTTCCATAGGATATTCACATAATATCATTTTTCCCTTTTCTCTTCTAATGCAATGATATTGTATTTCTTCTAAACCATAGACTCTTTTGGCAAATTCAATTCTTTTGTTTCTAAGTTCCGCTATTTTCTTTGTTTTCTCTAATGTTGGAAGGGATGTAAATTGAAGAAGTGCTTTATTAAATTCTGCAATCTTTTGCGCCGAATTTCCCATAAATGTTTTTATTCCAATCCCTGTTTTTTCATAAACAGCATCTACTGCAGAATCATCTCGACCTTTATTTTCTGCTTTGAAAGATTTACAATAAAGATTTTCTGCAACCCTTGAATCTAAATATGGCACATCGCTTTCTGAGAAAAGCCTGCTAAGAGAGCCTATAATTTTTAGCATCTTTTCATAATATGCTTTTTCTTCCTTGTTAAAATCTTTATAACTATGCATCTAAATAGTTAGAATTTTGTATTTATATTTCTTCACTTTTAGAATAACCTTTATTGAGAGCATCAAAGAATACTTAAGAAGTAATCTTTTTTTGAGGATTTAGAATTTCTCCATTCATGACTGCTCTTATATTCTCTGCTATTCTTTTTATTACAGGGACTGTAACACTGTTTCCTGCCTGATGATACAATTCGCTGTCGGAAATTTCTTTAGGCAATTTAAAATTCTTTGGAAATCCTTGCAATAAAAAACATTCTCGAGGGGTTAGTTTTCTTATGCCCCTTGAATTTTTAATTAGTGGGACATTATGCCCCCCCCTTCCCATGTTTGCTGTGAGGGTGGGAACAACTCCTTTTTTATTTACTCGGACATATTTCCTTCTCCACTGGTATACTGTGTGTTCAGAGTTTACCTCATTTATCATTTTTTCATAAAGAGGCTTATTGTTGTAGTAATATTTATCATCTGCTTCTTCTGCAACATATTCTCTAAAACTTTTAGTTAAGGGTATTGGTTTTGGAAATGCAAATGCATCAGCCTTTTTTTTATCAAGGAATCCTATAATAAATATTCTTTCTCTATTCTGGGGAATGTTTCCATGCTCCATGCTGTTTAATACTTCAGATAATACCGAGTATCCCAATTCTTCAAGAGTCTTTTTTATTATTTTGAATGTGTTTCCTTTATCATGAGTTCTCAAATTTTTCACATTCTCGAGCATTACTACTTGAGGCTTTTTTTCTTTTAGAATATCTACAATACGAAAAAAGAGGTTTCCTCTTCCTTTATCTTTGAAACCCTTACGCTCACCTGCTATACTGAATGATTGACAGGGGAATCCTCCGACGAAGATATCAAAATCAGGCAGACTTTTTAGGTCAATCTTCCAAATATCTTCTAAAAATAATTTTGGTTCTTTAAAATTCTCGTCATATGTCTTCTTGCAGTTCTTATCAAAATCTGTTGCAAATATTGTTTCAAATCCTGCCTTTTCAAATCCCAGTCTTATACCTCCAACACCTGCAAAGAAATCTGCAGTTTTTAGATTTGTTTTTTTCATTTCTTCTTTAACCTCTTTTTAATTTTTGAATTTTCTTTTAGAATTTTATTTATAACTGTAGACCTTTTTGCTCCAAGATTTTCTTTACAGATGCAATCAACAGCAGATAATATCTCTTCGTCTAAGGAGATGCTTACCTCTTTTTTCACCATGTTTAATTTAATCTGATCTTGCTTATAAAGATTACTATTACTTCTATTAGTTCTCATAGTTCTCATAGTTCTAATAGGACTATTAGTTTTATATATTTTCTGCTTTGTCTTCTATAAAATCCTGTGTAATTACATTTAAAATACAATTAATTTAAAGGATAGACAGTTCTTTATTTTATGGCAAAAGATGATACATCCACAATTATAGGCGTGGTCTCTCTAATTTTCTTTATGATTATGTTAATTGCAGGTTTAACGATTTACTCTCCTGCCGAAGATAAAGAAACTCTTTCTATTTCAAATATCCAAGAAGAAAAAACAGACCTTTCTACTTTGCCTCGTCAAACAATAGATACTTCGATTTGCTATGATATCATGTCCTGCACTAATGCATTGGCAAAAGAAGGAACAAGATTAGATGATTTGAAAGATATGGGTTTAGAATTAAATTGCGAGCAAATCCCTTGCTATTTTCAGGGAATTAATTATCATGCTTAACAAAACTTTACTTACAAAAAGCCGAAATTTGTTGAGAATGAATTAGATATAACCTTTCGAAACAAGACCAAACTAACATCTTTTGCCAGATGTTTTTTTGCCTCCGGGCGGGATTAATTTCCCGCTCCTTTTTTTTATTACTTAATAATGGTTATAAACCTAAAGGTTTAAAAATGATGACCTTCATTTAATTTTATGGCAATTATTAATGGAAAATACCGAGAATATAAATTAGACAATGGGTTAGTTGTTGCTCTACAAAACACTCCTACACAAACCATCGCAACGAAATTAAGAGTTAATTTTGGATCTTCTCATGAGAAAGAGGGAGAAGAGGGGATGGCTCATTTTTTAGAACATTGTTTAGTCACGGGTGGAAGTCAAAAATATGATCCCATAATTGCCGATGAACTTCGAGGTTCCTTTGGGTATTCTAATGCTTTTACAAATATTGGGAGGACCTTTTTTGTAGGACAGATGTTAACAGAAGATCTTGAGACTTGGTTAGAGTATGTGTCTGATCACACTTTGAGACCGAGATTTGATTTAGAACGGGTGAATGGTGAGAGAGAAAGAGTTTTAAGAGAGATTTCTGATGCGAAAAGCAATCCTACTTATTTGGCCAATAGGGAATTTGATACTGCTTTTTATAGGGGGCATCCAAAAGGAAGGTTTAATTTGGGAAGAGAGGAAGTAGTAAAGGATGCAGACCCTACAAAAATTAGGAGATTTCATTCAAGGGGGTTTCATCCAAACAATATGGATCTTCTTGTTGTTGGTGGGCTTCCTGAAAATGTTGAAGAAACTATAGAAAGATATTTTGGGTTTTTACCTGTCGGAGATAATACTCGAAGGGTCTTCCCGGAAATAAAACCTCTTCAAGGAAAAACTGTTATTCATAGATCTGCTCCTGAAAGATATAATGCAGATAATCCTGAAGAAAGTTCAGCGCAATTACTTTTGGCCTGTATTTGTCCTTCGGAGCCCCACCCTGATGAATATGCATTAAGAACCATGTCTCAGATTCTTGGAGGAGATACAAACTCTTTATTGTTTCAAAATATGGGATTAAGAAAAGGGTTGGCTTATAATGTCAATACTTGTTATAACGGGGATTATAATTGCGGAGAGTTGAATGCAAATGCCAATGTTCCTGCAAATAGAATTGATGAGGCAGTAGAAACACTCTTTGAAGAAATTAATAGAATTAAGGCACATAAGGTCCCTGAAAAAACTGTTGATAGAATAAAAAGGAGTGCTAAATATAATCTTGCTAAAGCATTTGAATCTAATGAGGGCCATATTTCTGCTATCGGAGGTAAATTAGATGAGGGCCTGACTCCTGAATCTTATATTGATGGCTATAATGCAGTAACTCCTGATATGGTTATGGAAGTTGCGAACAAATATTTACCTAATAGAGAAAAGGGAAACTACATCCTTTATATTGGAGACCCTTTAAAGAGGTAATTTTTATTTAATCTCTATTTCCTTATCTTTTTCTGATAGATAGTCTTTTCTTACTTTTAATAATCTTAATGCAGTTTGAAAATCAATGGCTGATATTTCTCCTTTGGCAAACCTTTCTTCAAGAATTTCTGCATTAGATTTTTCTCTTTTGGCTATTTCGGGTATTTTGTAATTTAATGCTTGTATTGGATTATTCTCAAAGATTTGAGTTTTAATTGGAACATTAAATGCAAAGTCTACAGTTTCCTTCATTTGTTTATCTGAAACCTTAGCATAAATTTGAGTGGTTGTGACTTGGTTATGGCCGAGCAAATTAGCAACAGCATATAGATCTCTTGTTTTTTCATAAACGAGTTGAGCATAGAAATGTCTGAGATGATGGAATCTGAATTTGTAAACAGGGCTTCTATCTCTATTATGAATTGCTTTTTTATATTTGACAACATAATCTACAGAATCTAATCCTGCATTCTCTCTTGCCTCTGAAAACCACCTGTGGAGGGTCTTTGTTCTAAGATGTAGGTCCGGAGATTTTGCAGATGGTAAAAACCATTTTCCTCCTTCAATAATCGAGAGCCATTTTTTGATAGGGGATAAAGCAATTAAGGGGAGGGGAACAATTCGATCCTTTCCGTAATCATGTTGTTTTTTCCTGTTTGGATTTTTACTATCCCTAATCTTGATTATCCTTCTTTGTAAATCAATATCTGAAATTTGAATCCTACAAACCTCCCTAACTCTTAATCCACACATAACTGCAGTAAAGCAAGCAATAACACATTTGGGCCTTTGCATAACCTCAAACAACTTAACAAGTTGCTCGTTGGTCATCATGTCAGGAAGTTTGTTTTTGCTTCCCATTATAAACTCCTCACTATATTTGTAATTTCTTCTATCATTAACAGGCCTGTGTTACTTTCTCTCACCCGTAACCTATTCCCTGCAATCTGCAACGCTTTTTTATAAGAGAGTTCTCCTTTCGCAAGTTTTGATTTAATATCTGCTGGAACCCTGCAAGCAATCATCCATCTGTAAGTTGTTGAAGGGTTAAGGTTATTTTTTAGCATATAGTCATAAATATTTCTAAGATATCTACTGCCTTTAGGCAGTAGCGTAATGTATTTCTAT
>CAZGSA010000003.1:15515-32274 GCA_964528215.1 Candidatus Woesearchaeota archaeon | reverse complement strand
TATAATGCCAAAAACTTCTTCAAGAGCAATAACAAGTGCAGCAGGAACAGCAGATGTTCTAGAGACTGTAGCAAAAGTAGAATTTTCAATTAAAGAAATAAAAAAAATAATTAAAAAAACAAATGCTTGTTTTGTTTGGGGAGGAACCCTAGGACTTGCACCAGTAGACGATAAAATTATAAAAATAGAGAGGATAGTAAATATAGATTCAACAGCCCAGTTGTTAGGAAGTATTTTATCAAAAAAAATTTCTGTTGGAAGTAAATATGTTTTAATAGATATACCCTATGGAAAATCTGCAAAAGTAGATAAAGCCAAAGCAAAGAAATTAAAAACAAAATTTCTTAGATTAGGGAAACAATTTGGTTTAAAAATAAAAGTTGTTTTAACAAATGGGAGTGAGCCAATTGGAAATGGGATAGGGCCTGTACTGGAAATAAAAGATGTTTTAGCTGTTCTCACTAGAAATAATCCTCCAAAAGATTTAGAGCAAAAATCATTAATGTTATCTGCTCAACTTCTTGAGATTTCTGGAAAAGTAAAAAAAGGAAAGGGGAAAAAAATTGCTAAGGAAATTCTTGATTCTGGAAAAGCATTTAAAAAATTCTTACAAATAATAAAATCCCAAGAGGGGGGGATAGATAGATTAGATAAATTAAATCCTAAATTTTCCTATGATATTAAATCCTGGAGAAAATTTAAAATAAAACATATTGATAACAAATTAATAAATAGATTAGCCAGACATTTAGGATGTCCAGAGGATAAATCTGCCGGAATTTACATTCATAAAAAGAAAGGTGATAAAGTAAATAAGGGGGAAGTTATTTTAACAATTTATGCACTTTCTGAAGATAAATTAAATCATGCTAAAAAATTTTATAAACAAAATAAAAAAGAAATGATTGAGGTTAGATAATCTTAAATTTTTTTTAGAAGAAAATATAAACATGTCTTCAAGATGCTATAAAACCTTGATTTATACATGTTAAAGAATTGTTTTGTGCAATCCAGAGATAAGATATAATTGATTTAAATTATCTTTAAAATTTAATCTAAGCTAGATTAATATAAAATATTATGGATTGAATTAAGATATTTAATCTGCTCTTTTTTTAGATTTCTTAATTGTTTTTTATCTCTTTTAATCTTTTTAATAACATCAAAAGTTTTCTGGCCACTTAAAACATTTGGAAGAATAACATAATTGGCTCCTTGTTTATACAACTCAATTGCTTCATCTATTCTTTCAGCCACAATAAAAATTAAGGCATTTTTATTTACTGCTCGAATTTTATCAGTCAAGAGTATATTCTCCTCAAAATCAGGGATAGTACTGACAATAATCTCTGCATTTTTTATATCTGCCTTTTCTAAAACTTCTGGATTCATAAAATCCCCATAAATGCAGGGAATCTTCTTACTAATCAGAGACTTGATTATCTCAGGATTATAATCTACAACAAAAATATCTTTTTTTTCAGCTTCAAAATCTTTTAATAATAAACTCCCCATTCTATGGCACCCAAAAATAATAATTTTTTTGCCATTAGGGGCATGATACTCTAAATCTTCTTTTTTTGAGTGATATCTGTCTAATATATTTAAAACCCAACCAAAAATTTTAAAAGATTTTTTCTCATATTTTATACAATAATTTGTTAGAGCCATGGTTACAATAGTTAGTAAAACTAATGTGCTGAACAATCCATTTGTAATTTCAGGATTTGTTCCAAAATGTCCTAAATTAAGTCCTAACACAATCAGTATTAAAGAAAACTCACTTGTCTGAGCAAGAGAATTTCCAGTTAAGAATGAAGTTCTTTTCTTATATCCCGATATTCTAATTAAAAACATAATAATCAATGGTTTAATTAAAATAACAAGGGCAAATAAGATAACAAATAATAAAATAAATCTCCCTGAGATTAATCTTAATTGCATTCCCAATGAAACAAAGAATATTACTGCAAAAAATTCTCTTAAGGGGGTTATCTTTCCCTGTATCTCGGTTTTATAGTCAGAATTAGCTAATGCAACTCCTGCAAAAAAAGCTCCGATTATTAGAGATAAATTAGCTAAATATGAACCTATGGCAAATAAAAACAAAAAAGATACAGAAACTAAGAGAAGTAATTCCTGATTCTTAGCTGAACTTTTAAAAATAGGATTGGAAATTTTAGATAGAACAATCGCCATAATCGCAAAGATAGATGCTTTTCCTAATGCTATTAAGATATTACCCATTGAAAGGTCTGTAGTTAGTGCTGCCAATGCACCAATGGCAACAATATCTTGAATTAATAAAATTCCAATAACAATCCTTCCATGTAAACTATTTAATTCCCTTTTATCAGAAAGTAATTTAACAACTACCATTGTACTGCTAAATGCAACAACCAATCCCACATAAATGGGGATCTTTCCAGTAAATCCCAGTGCAACTGTAATTAAAAAAGCAATAAAAAATAATATAGCTATTTGAAAGATTCCTCCAAAAAAAGCAGCTTTTCCAACTTCCCTTAGTTTTTTAAACTTAATCTCTAACCCGGCTGTAAAAATTAAAAAAGCAACTCCAATCTCAGATAAGGCAAGGACTAATTCTTTATTTTGAATAAGCCCCAAAACTAAAGGCCCGATTAAAATACCTGCAATAATATACGCTGGAATAAGTGGTTGTTTAAATAATCTAATCAGGAAGGCAAAAATTGTAGCAATGATTATTATAATCCCTATTTCAGCCAGGATAACTAGCTCTAAAGGTATTGAGGACATCATTGTTTGTATAATTTCAATAGTCATTTTAACTCTTTTTGATTTTATTTATATCAACCCCCTATAAGTTCTAATAACCAGTAGCTACCCCCATTTATTAGTTTAACCTCGCAAAAGTTATTGATATTTGTTTTACAATCTTTTTTCTGAGTATACATAATCTTGTTAACTTAAAAACATTACTAACACTAAATCACACAAGTTTTTTTAAACATTTAATACTAAAATATTTAAAAATAAAATGGAATACAAACCCCAAACTCAGGTTCAGCAATTAGCAAGCCATATTAAAAAAAATTTAGAAAAAGGATATACCTCTGATGCTCTTAGATTTTCTCTAATGAATCAAGGATACTCTCGCATCTCTGTAGATAAAGCAATAGAGTTAGCAAATAAACAACTTGCAGCAAAAGTTCCTTTAATTAAAGAAAAACCAGAAATAATTTATAAAATAATCAGGGATGATGAAGAAGGAAGTAAGGAAGAGATTATTAATATCTTGCCTAAAAAAAATAGTTTTTGGAAAAGATTGTTTAAAAGAAGCTAAAATCACTTACCTTAGTTTTCTAACAATTGTTCTTGGAGGAAGTTGATAAACTTTTTTCTCTCCATTTTCATAATACTGTTGCCATCTTATTTCTGGAAGTGTATAAATTTTCTCTCCAGGAGCTAATTGCATTTGTTCTTTGTCTGTATTTAATCCTGATTCTTCTAATCTTGATATTCCTTTAAAAAGATTAAAATTCCATCTATCTAATGGAACACATCTGTCTGGATTTGATTTAAGAATCATTCTTTCAATCTGAACATTGCAATCCTTACCTTCTCCAATAAGTTTCCAAGAATCTACATATTTGTCTGAACCCTGGCTAATTCCTAATTTTATTAATCCTCTAGACCTATTATTATGAAATGCATTATATTTTTTATAAAGACTACATAATCCCTTTTCTTTATTTTCAAGCCATCTCTCAACATGAACACTATCTTGGTTAATCTTCCATACATCAATATATTCACTAAAACCTTCTGTTTCCTCACCATGATATTCTTTACCTGCTCTGCATGCATAAGGAAGAATCCAAGGCATAGGAGTATTTTTATCCTCAAGTTCTATTCTTGCTTGCTCTTCACTAATATGTTTTGGAAAAAAAGTTTCTTGAGCTAAAGTTTTATCTGTTAAAATCTCGCCTGTTGCTCCTAAAGCAATCATTGCTACCAAATCTTGTAAAAATTTTCTTCTTTTCATGTTTTTTTAATCATTTTACACTTTATAAATCTTTCTATTTGTTACCACTAGATAGTTATTATTTATTTAAAAGAAATTAAGAATTTTTAGAATGTGGTATTGATAATCTATAAAACTTTTAGCTGTATAGAGAACAGGCTTAAGCTCTGGAGTGTGTAGCTTGAAATTGTAAAAAGATATTAAGGAAAATCCACACCATTGAGTGTGGGAGGATGTCATATTAATAGTAATAATACTCTTAAACTTTAATTAAAAATAGGGGAAAAAAT
This sequence comes from Candidatus Woesearchaeota archaeon, assembly GCA_964528215.1. Taxonomy (GTDB): domain Archaea; phylum Nanobdellota; class Nanobdellia; order Pacearchaeales; family GW2011-AR1; genus ARS1285. Next base: position 27,981 of record CAZGSA010000003.1, on the reverse strand, counting down.
AAGACTTTAAATAAAATGAATCTAGCTATTTATTTTTTCATACTCTTGATTATTTTCAGATTCCTGAATTTCTAATTTTTGATTTTTAAAATCTCTTAATATCTGAAATCCTGTAAAATGAGAAATTAGTAAAAAACCAAGAGCAACAAATGCAAAATTTCTAATCCTTACTAATAAACTAAATGCCAACCCAATACTAGGATTATTCTTTAATAAGCAAAATAGTCCGGATTGTCCTGCTTCTAAAATTCCTAAAGATGCAGGAATAGGTATTAGATTGATAAATCCCAATAAAGTAATCATTAAAATCAATTCAATTATAGAAAGTTCCACACCAAATCCTAAAAATAAATATTTAAATTCAAAAACAAAGATAATACCAGTAAATGCATAAAATAGAAATGCTATAAAAAGAGCTTTTTTATGTTCTTTAAAAAAAATCTGCATTTTATTTTCCATGGCTTTTAATGCAGGAAGTATTTTTCCAGATTTAGAAAATTTTGATAGTCTAAATAAAATAAAAATAGAAGAAAAAGAACCATTCCCCCTGATAGTCCTATAGTAGAATAAAACCAAGGGGATTAAAATAATCAAGATAAGAATTGCAAGAGTTATTTTAAATATCCAGGAGATAGGAATAAACAATATGAGGATAAAACCTACTAACGCAAAGATAATGCTTCCAAATAACTCTACATATTTATCAATAATTATACTTGAAGTTCCAGTTTTTAAATCAATATTAGATTCTTTTTTTAACATATATGCTCTCAAAGGTTCTCCACCAATTCTAACAGCAGGAGTAATATAGGAAATAGCATATCCAGCAATAGTTTGTTTAAGCAATCTAAAGAATCCAACTTTTTCATCATGAGCTTTTAAAATAACCTGCCATCTCCAAGTTATTGGAAAAAATGCAAAGGTTGTGATAATAGTATAAACTCCTAAATAATAAAAATTTAAATTTTGAGAAATAAGGATAACTGCACTTTTACCCAACCCAATTATAAAAAAAACAAATAATAATAATCCTATAATTAGAGAAATGATTAAAAATATTCTTTTTTTACCTCTTTTCTTATTTTGTTCATCCCTAGTTGTCATATTCAGATAATTCACTTTCTATTTTTTTTCTATCTCCAGAGTTTTAGCTTTTGAATTAATGATAACGCCGTCGCCCGGAATCGAACCGGGAAGCCCAAAAGAGCACTGGTCTCAAGCCAGTTGGAGTACCATTGTCCCACGACGGCATAAAAAATAGAGGTTTAATGTATTTTTAAACTTAATTATAATTAATTTTAGAACTCTCTTTAAAGAAGAACCAATCCTAACTAGGTTAGGTTTGTCTGTTTAGTTTTTAATAAAATAAAAATCAGATTAACCAAACAGACTTGATAACCCTGCTGTAGATTCTTCTTTTTTTTCTGGTTCTTCTACAGATGTTGTTTCACTTCCACTAGCTACTGGAGCTGCACTTGCAACAACAGCTTTTTCAAGCTCTTCATCAATATTAACATCTTTTAGACTTGCAACAAGATTTTTTATTTTGCTCTCATCTACTTCTGCACTAGATGCTTCCAACACTTTTTTTATACTTGCTTCATCTACTGGTTTTCCAAGTTTGTGCAATAATAAGGCTGCATAAATATATTCCATTATCCTATATCCTCCGGATTATTTAATTGAGTATCTCTTAGTCTTTTTAATAAAATTACTTGTTTATGTAAATAAGTAATTTCTTGTTCTAATTCTATTCTATCTTCATTATTTGTTGTGTTTGAGTATAATTCAAGAAGCTTGTCAGAGTATAATCTATTATTTTTTATAGCCTTGTCAAAATTAATAAAACTTCTTCCTATTGACCCAAAATAATTTGTTTCAGCATTAACTAGTCCAACTATCACTCCAATACTCATTTTCCTTCCTCCTTTGGTTTAACTTCACTATCTACCTGCTCAGCTGATTTTTCAGCATTTTCTTTACTCTCCTCAGCTTTAGATTCTGTAGTATTATCTATTGTTTCTTCCTTATTTTCTTCTTTAGGTTGTAACTCTTTCAACTTCTCTGCTTCAAGGTATGCTTTAGCAAGTAAATATCCAATTGTTTCCTTACAGTAATAAACAATTTTTTGGGCAAATCCAAGAGATTTTCCAGCAGTAGATTTTAGTTGTTCTACAGTTTCTTCAGAATCAATATGAATATTTTTATAAATATCTTCATTTTTAATATCATAAATTACCATAGGCTTTAGACCTACATTAAATGGCTGGATATTAAGTTTTTGTAGGATTGAAGCAGCCACATCATTAATTTCATTATCTTTTTTGACAATTACCTTATTTTTTTTAATAGTAATTTTTCCATTTTCAACAGCAACCTGAATTCCTAAACTTCCTAATTCACTTATTGCAGGGCCAGGGACTAGGTCTGTAGGACCTTCTTTAACTTCTATATCTTCCGGAGCAATCTGTCCAGCTTTAGCAAAAACAGGATTTTTTTTCTTGCTTAAAATTCCTGCTAACTCGTAACCTTCAATGTCAGAAATTGCAAAAGCACTGTTTTCTTTAATTTCTTTTTCTAAAGATAGTGCAGATTCTTTACCAGTCTCTTTTAATGCTCTTAACATGATATTTTTTTTAGTAATTTTGATTAAAGCATGGCCTCTAATTGATTTTTTAATTTCTTGGAATTGTTTTGAAGGAAGACCTTTAACTGAAACTATCATTAATGTTTTTGCATTTTTAATTTTTTCAGCAAGTTCTGTTACTTGCTTTTGTTTTATATTATGACCTTTTGTATCCATTTTAAATCTCCACCCTAATTGATTTTGTCATTGTTAATTTAATTTTAACATTTTTTATATTATCTTTTTTTCTAGGAAGAGTCTCTAGAATTTTATTATAAACCGTTAAAGCATTTTTTGCAATATTTTCATCTCCTAAAGATTCTTTTGCAATAGCAACCTTTATACTAGGCTCTTTTACCCTGATTCTGACAGTGGAATTAATTTTCTTAATAAGTGATTCAATAAGTTTATCTTCTTCATTAGGTAAGATTCCTAACTGGGGGCTAGGCATTTTACCTGCTGGCCCTAAAACTCTGCCAAATTCAGTAGCAATAGAAGGCATAAGTTTAGCATTTGCAATAAAAAAATCATAATCCTTAAGTAATTTTTTAACTTCTTTTTTATCTTTATATTTCCCAAATTCTGGTTTTTTAATAACATCTATTAACTCAGAATCTTTTTCAAAAAAACCAACAATTTTTTTATCTTTAATTTTATTAGGAAGTTGAATAAATATATTAAATGCCTCTCTTCTAACATCAAAATCTTTTAGATTTATAATTAAATCTACGGTCTGATTAAAGTTTATTTTCTTCTCAGATTTTCTTAGCTCTTTTACAGCATTTAAAAATTTTTCTTCATTTGACATCTTACACTCTTGTATAAAGACTATTTATTACCTTCTACCTATGCACTCTTACTCAGAAAATAAGTTTAAGCGATGTAGTTATTGGTTAACTATCTCAGAAAATAGAGGTTTATAAAGTTTACTGAGAGAAGATTTATTTAACAAGACATTAAATATCAAAATAATTTAAATTAGAGTAGAAGATAATACAAAAATGAAATTAATCTATCTTTTAAAAATTATTTTTTAAACAAAATCTGAGAACTAAGATTAAAATCTTTATAAGGTTTATTTTTATATTAAAACAAATAATACCTTTATCGTCAATAAACCCTAAAATAATTAAAAGAAAGATTTAAATATAATCATTGCAATAGTATATTATAAAAAATATTCATTAAAAGATTAAAAGGAGGTAAAATAAATGGCAAAAACACCAAAGACACCAAAACAATTTGCTGCTAAAATAAAATCTCTTAAAAAAGAGATTGTAAAATTAGAAAAAGCAAAAAAGGCAGTATCAAAAGCAAAAATAGCAGTGAAGAAAACAGTAAAAAGAAAACCTGCTAAGAAAAGTCCTGCAAAAAAAAGAAAGAAAAGATAATTAAGTTTTTATTTTTTTATTTTATTTAAATCAATATAAAATTAGGCAATTCTTTAAAATTTAAGAGTAGAGTTTTTATAGGTGGATTTTCCTTAATATCTTTTTACAATTTCAAGCTACACACCCCAGAGCTTAAGCCTGTTCTCTATACAGCTAAAAGTTTTATAGACGCTGAATTCTAAAGACTTAAATTTTTTCAAAAATAAGATGCTATTATTCTTTCTCTAATTCTTCTAAATATTCTTTTATTCTTTCAATTGTTTGAGGAATAACAAATCTTTCAATGCTATTCTCAAATATTTCTTTTAAACTAGAATTTTCTGCCAAATAATACATATTTCCCATTTTTTCAATAAACATATTATCTCTTAATCTTTTTAATTGCCTTCGAATATTTGATTCAGCTAATCCCTTGCTATCTAAACTATACTGTTTTCTTATCCCTTCAACTTTGATTCTTATATCTTCACTACTTAATTTTTGTCTTTGTTTATTAGCCTGAATCAAGACCATTAAAATATCTACAATTACATCTCTAGAATCTCCTAACTGAAGCAGACCAAGTGAAAGACATATTTTTCTAACTAGCTCTCTTTTCTCAAGGTTTTGAGGTTTTTCATATTTTCTTAGGGTAATTTCACTTAAGGGAATATCTTTCATTTTAAATACAGGTTTTAATCATTTAGTATCTGTTTGTTCTAATTTACTTACAGGCTCATCAATCTTATTCTGAGTTAGATTATAGGTATTTATTTTTTGATTTTTATATAACTTTTTTAAAATTTTATTTACTTAAATAGTTTATTAATCAACAGAGCCCAAATATCCATTGTTAGGTAATTTAAGCTTAACATACAATAGGTTATAGATATTAATACCTCTTTATTCATATTAGAAAACATAAAACCTTATAAATTTAACCTGATTTTTTATTCAATGGAATTAGTAGCTTTTTTAGGATCTGGAAAGGGAACCTGGGGGCAGGTAGCAGGAGTGATTAATAGAGGTGATTGGGAAAGTATCATCCTTATTGGAACTGATTTTGCAAAGAAGTTTACAGTTGAGAAAGACTTTGAATTTATAGAAATAACAACATCTGCAATTGTTGATTTAAAAGAAGAGATTTTGAAAAAATTAAAAGGAAAAATTAGAGGAACAGAAGTCGCACTAACAATTGCAAGTGGAGATGGAAAAGAGCATATGGCTTTAATTTCTGCTTTACTCTCACTTCCAACTGGAATAAGATTCACAGTATTAACAAAAGATGGGATTATTTTTATGTGATGCAGGGTGAGAGCATAGGGACATTTTGTCTGATTGGATAGGGCAGTTTTTTTAAATTTTCAATTAATTTTTTAGACGACATTTTATTAACTTAACAGGAGTTGTTTAATAAATATAACTACTTATAAAATATAGACCCTAAGAACCCAAATTAACATGATTAATATTAAAGACAGCAATATTAGATAACCTAATGTTTTGTAAACAAATTTAGAAACCTTTTCACTTTTAGTTATTCCTAAGACTGTTAAATAAAAGAATCTTCCACCATCTAAAATTGCAAAAGGAAGCATATTAAATAAACCTACTAGTAAATTAATTAAAAAAATCCAAAAGACAAGATAATATAAAAACTCTAAAAATTCATTTCTAATCTGATATTCTGTAAAAGGGTCTTTAGTTAAAAACAATAAAGAGTCCAATCTAGTATTCATGGCTATGCCCCTATGAGATATTCCAATAACTCCTCTTTCGGGGTTATCTGGGTCTTTTGCCAATGTTAAATCATATGCAAGTAATTGAGTTATTTTTGTTTCAGGATTAGTATATTTTGTTACAATTCTTAAATTATCTCCCGGTTTATGCTGTGAGAGAATCTCAACTAAATCTTTATAATATCTAATTTTATTTCCATTCACCTCAATAATAGTTCCAATTAATCCTTTACGAATTGCTGGAAAATCATAATATAAAATAACATAATCTGTCTCTTGTTCTAGCTGACTTTTTAAAGCCCCCAAAATCATAAAATAACTTTGATTATTTGTTTTAATCTCTATCAAATCCTCTGTGAAATTAATAGGGGTTTTTAAGTCAAGACCTTATAAATTAAACACACCTTTTTCTTATACAATATTCATACAACTTCAGAGTCCCCAGAGGATGCCAAAAGGGTGCGAAATTCAACAGGAGCATCATACTTTCTTGGAATAAGTTAGAGCATAGAAACAAATATCTAATCAATTAGAATTAGCGAACATAAACAATCTATTAATTATTAACATTATCTCTGATTTATCAAAATCTAAAGATTTTGAATGAGACAGAAAAACTATATTTCGTTTTTCTGTATTTTCATCTTCTTCTTATCCCTGCCAATCAAAACAACAGCACTAGGTTTATCCTCAGAAAGAATTTTGTAATTATTTCCTAAACTAATTGCAATTCTCTCTGCATAATCTCTGACTAGTTCATGTCTTGGCATCATTTCATAACCTAATCTTTTTCTAGCAAACCCAACACTCATGAATCCCTTAACTTCTATAAAATCAGGAGATGCCTTTTTTATCAAATTTGCATATTCTTGAATCTGGTTATCTTTCATATTCAAATCTTTTACAAGAGTCATCCTAATCACAGTCCTTGTTTTATTTTTTAATTCTTTAAATAGCCCTAGAGTTTGATTAAATTTTTTCCAAGCATCTACTCTCAAACTTCTATGCCATTTATCATAGTTTTTTTTATTTGAACTATTTAAGGAAATATAAATTTGAGTCGGCAGATTCTTTTCTTTACTAAGCTTTTTTAAAACTTCTGGTTGCAAACCATTTGTAACAAGAAAACTAGTTTTCCCTTGTTTTCTTAATTCTCCTATAAACTCTCCAATTTTAGGATATAATGTAGGCTCTCCAATTAAACTTATTGCAAATTGATTTGGTTCCTGAGCTTGTTTAAACTTTTTCATATTCACTTTTGAGTTTCCTTTAAAACCTGAAATTAGTTTTTGTTGAGCAAGTATACTTTTTTCAATAATCTCTAGAGGATTATCTATATTTTTATCTAATTGATTAGTTGTTCCTAATTCAATAGCCCTCCAGCAATGGAGACATCGATTATTGCATAAAAACATAGGGCTCATCTGACAACAGAGATGACTTTTAATTCCATAAAATTTCTCTTTATAACAGAATCCTTCATCTTTTAATGATTTTCCAGTCCACCTACAAATCTTTACTGCACCATAATTCCCAATGATTGAATAATGCTGTTTTTTTAAATTTTCAATTAATTTTTTAGACGACATTTTATTAACTTAACAGGAGTTGTTTAATAAATATAACTACTTATAAAATATAGACCCTAAGAACCCAAATTAACATGATTAATATTAAAGACAGCAATATTAGATAACCTAATGTTTTGTAAACAAATTTAGAAACCTTTTCACTTTTAGTTATTCCTAAGACTGTTAAATAAAAGAATCTTCCACCATCTAAAATTGCAAAAGGAAGCATATTAAATAAACCTACTAGTAAATTAATTAAAAAAATCCAAAAGACAAGATAATATAAAAACTCTAAAAATTCATTTCTAATCTGATATTCTGTAAAAGGGTCTTTAGTTAAAAACAATAAAGAGTCCAATCTAGTATTCATGGCTATGCCCCTATGAGATATTCCAATAACTCCTCTTTCGGGGTTATCTGGGTCTTTTGCCAATGTTAAATCATATGCAAGTAATTGAGTTATTTTTGTTTCAGGATTAGTATATTTTGTTACAATTCTTAAATTATCTCCCGGTTTATGCTGTGAGAGAATCTCAACTAAATCTTTATAATATCTAATTTTATTTCCATTCACCTCAATAATAGTTCCAATTAATCCTTTACGAATTGCTGGAAAATCATAATATAAAATAACATAATCTGTCTCTTGTTCTAGCTGACTTTTTAAAGCCCCCAAAATCATAAAATAACTTTGATTATTTGTTTTAATCTCTATCAAATCCTCTGTGAAATTAATAGGGGTTTTTAAGTCAAGACCTTCTAAATTAACACTACCTTCTAAATTATTAATTATATTTAAAATACTCTGCCTTGTTGGATTATCTAGTTTTATCTCTCCAATCATACTAATTGAGCCAATGTTTACTTCCTTAACACTATATAAATCAAAAGTTGCACCAGAGGGAACAAAAGTTGCTGTAAAAACTAACATCCAGATAAAAAAGAATATTATTGCAGTAATTATATTTGCAAAAACTCCTGCTCCTAAAATAGACATCTGAGCTGTTTTAGATTTTTTCTCCATATCATTCTCATCTTGTTCTACAAAAGCTCCTAAAATGGGTCCAAGAAGAGCAACTCCAGTACTCTTAATTTTAACCTTATTTACTCTCATAAAAATTCCATGAGCTCCCTCATGAACAAGCATAACTATTGCAACAGCTATAATAAAATAAGTAAAATAAAACGGAGGGAACATAGATTTTAACCCAAAGATAGTTGGAAAATAAGGAATTAGCAATACTAGTGGAGGAGATTTAATTGCCTGAGCAATCAAAGGATCTGCAATATATTTATAAACACTAATCCAAAGAAGATAAACCATAGTTATCATTAATAAATAACCTACAATAATTATCACATATTTGAGAATATTTAATGTTTTAGGAAATTTTATAGCAATCCTATCAAAGATTTTAACCCCTAATTGAGTCTTATATAAATACATAAGACCTTCTCTGTCTACTTTTTTTCTATTTTTACGAATAAAATAAATAGTTCCCAGAATAAATATAATTAAGAATAATATATCATAAGTCCAAAAAGCCATTTTTTATTTTATTCCTCTTTTCATTAACTTCTATTTATTATTTTAAGCAAGAAAATATCATCCTGCATTTGATTTTAAATCTATTTTTTTCTAATTGGTCTAAATGATTTTTTTAAACACTTTCTACATCTAACTTTTTTTTCTAAAATCTTTCTAGGATCTGTTCTTATTTTTGTCTTACAATGTTTACAGATAAATACATTTTTAAATAATCTTGCTTGTGCTGCAGGTAATTTTGTTGCCATTTTATTTGTAGTGTGAAAAATAAGTATTTAAATTTATAGTTTTCTTTTGATAATCTTATTTCCTTCAACATTCCAATATTCCACTTGGTCTTCTTCTTTAATTTGTTCTTTTAAATCTTCGGGGATTGGCATTTCAATTGTTTCATAACTTTCTAAATCCATAACACTTGCATTATTATTACTAATAGATAATATTTGTGCTTTGTTTTTGTTAATCATAGGAGATTCAAGTCTTTCATGACCTCCAGTAGCAAAAACCTTTTTTTTCCCATCCAGAATGTTAATGGCTTCAATTCTACATTTAGCATGGCCATGCTTTCCAGTTTTGCTAATATCATTAGATTTAACAATACAAGGAACTCCGTCAACCATAATTGTCATCCCAGATCTAGCAGAAATTGCACTAATTAATTTAAATGTCATAACAATTAAATAAAAAACATGTTTATAAAGTTTTTTAAACCCCTAAAAACAAAACTTAATATGGAAACCCAAGAAAAAATCAGGAAAAATGATTTTATTGAAGTAGAATTTACTGGAAAATCAAATAATGAAATTTTTGATACAACCTCAAAAAAAGAGGCAGAACAAATTGGTTTAGGAGCCGAAGTTAAACCTCTAATTATTTGTGTAGGCAGTGAAATGCTAGTAAAAGGGTTTGATGAGGATTTAGAAGGTAAAGAAATCAATAAACTATACAAACTTCATTTAAATCCTAAACAAGCATTTGGAATTAGAAATCCAAGTTTGATTCGTGTTATTCCTCTAAGAGTTTTTTTAGAAAAAAAAATGAATCCCGTTGTAGGAATGACTATCCAGTTAGATAATAATATCGCAAAAATAATCTCTGTTTCAGGAGGGAGAGTTACTGTAGATTTTAATAATCTTCTTGCAGGAAAAGAAATTGACTATGAATATAAGATTAAGAGAAAAATCTTAGACAATCTAGAAAAAGTAAATGCCTTACAAGAATATTTTTTCAAAAAAAAGTTTGAGTTTGACATTAAAACAGATGAAAAAACCAAGAAAACAAGAGTAATTTTTAAAGATGAAAAAATAAAACCTCTTCTTGAAATGATTTCTGGAAAGTTTAAAGAAATGACTGGATTTGATTTTGAGGTGTTTGATAAGGAGATAGAGAGTAAAAAAACAGAAAAAATTAATAAATCAGATATTACTGGAGATAAGGTTGATATTAAGGATAAGAGTCTTGATAATAAAAACAATCTCAAACCTAACACTCAAAAACAACAATAAAATTGCAATAATCTTTAAATACAGATTTAAGCTATTTTCAGATATGGAAGATTATGAAAGAGGAGATTATAGTGGGGATAAATTTCAAGAAAAAGAAGTTGGAAAAGAATCCTATGACCAGACGGGATTTTCAGAAGCATCTAGGCTAGTTAAAAGTTTTGAGCCTAATGAAAAAAAAGAATCCTCATTTATTCTAGATAAAAATCCAGACCTTGCTGAGATTGATAGAGAATTAGAAGAGTTATTAAAAAAACAACATGCAAAAGTAAAAGTTTTTGGAGTTGGAGGAGCAGGGGGAAACACAATTTCTAGGATGAAGGAGATTGGAATTAAAGGCGGTGAGTTTATTGCTTTAAATACAGATGCTCAGGATCTTCTTTACTCAAATGCAGACCATAAAATTCTCCTTGGAAAAGAACTAACAATGGGCTTAGGAGCAGGAAGCAACCCAAAAATAGGAGAAGAAGCAGCACATGAATCAGAGCAGGATATTAAAAAAAGAATTAGTGGTTCTGATATGGTCTTTATTACTTGTGGGTTAGGGGGTGGAACGGGAACTGGGGCTGCACCTGTTGTTGCAGAATTAGCAAAAAAAGTAGGAGCTTTAACAATAGGGGTTGTAACTCTTCCTTTTACAATAGAGGGAAGAAAAAGAATTGAAAATGCAGAATATGGTTTAGAAAGAATGGAGTCAATTGTAGATACTCTGATTGTTATACCTAATGATAAACTACTTGAGATAGCCCCAGAATTACCCCTACAAACTGCATTTAAGGTAGCTGATGAAATTTTAACTAATGCTGTTAAAGGAACTACAGAACTTGTAACAAAATCAGGTTTAGTCAATCTTGATTTTGCAGATATAAAAGCAGTTATGTTAAATGGAGGAGTTTCTTTAATTGGAATGGGAGAGTCAGATTCTGCTAATCGTGCTCAGGAAGCAGTGGATAAAGCACTAGGAAATCCACTTTTAGATGTAGATATTTCAAATTCAACAGGAGCTCTAGTTAACATTATTGGAGGAAATGATATGAGTTTAGATGAAGCAAGGTCAATTATAGCCTCAGTAGGAGATAAATTATCTTCAGATGCAAAAATGATTTGGGGAGCTCAACTTTCCCCAGATATGGAAAAATCAATTAGAGTTATGATTATTGTAACTGGAGTAAAAAGTTCTCAAATTGTAGGGGGAGGACCTTCCACAGATATAAAAAAGCAGATTGAGATGTCTGATGAATTAGGGATTGAATTTTTAGAATAAAAATGACTCCAAAAAATAGAAAAATTTCTTTAGAAGAATTTTTTGAATTTATAAAAAATCATAGAGATTTTAGAGAAGATACTTATTCTGATTTATTTAATAATGTTCCAAGACCTAGGAAAGGGTTTTTACAAGTTTTAGATTGGATAATAGAACCCCTACCAAAAAAAGAAAGAGTGGAAGTTAAAGGAGATTCTATCTTAATTAGAATGAATCTCCATTATGATAAGGCTCTGGATAGTTTCTATATTCAAGGGAATACAGATTTTTCAGAATATCTGAATTTAAGACTGCCAAAAGATAACTGGAAATTTGCTGCCAAACAAATAGCTAGAGATAATGAGGTTTATTTTAATACTCATATCAGGGGTAGTTATTCTGTAGAATATATTTCTCCTGATTTAAAATGTTTACAAAAAGGGATTTTAAAAATTAAAACTGCACAGGAAACATTATTATCTATTATTAAAAAAGAACAAGAAAGAATTTATGATTTAAGAATGCCTGAAAAAGCTTAAAAACCCTAATTTTCTACTTAATTTATAATAAACAAATTAAATAACTACCATGGCATTAAAATCATTTTTAAAACAATGTAAAAGAGTATGGCATTTACTTAGAAAACCGGATAAAGAAGAGTTCTGGACAATTTCAAAAGTTTCTGCAATTGGTTTAGGATTAGTAGGATTAATGGGTTTTTTAATTGCCATAATGATGGAATTTATACCAGTTTAAATAAAAAATTGATATATCCAAGTTTATAGCAAGTTTTATAAACCCCTTTTTTATGTTATAATTAATAGTTTCTTTAAGTGTTAATACTTAGCGAAGCCTAGTAAATAAAAATA
>CAZGSA010000003.1:0-15415 GCA_964528215.1 Candidatus Woesearchaeota archaeon | reverse complement strand
AAACTCAAAAATAAAACTCAAAAATAAAACTCAAAAATAAAACTCAAAAATAAAACTCAAAAATAAAAATGATATTTATAATAAAAGTAACAACAAATAAAGAAGATAGAGCTTTAGAACTTATTTCTGCTAAGGTTCATAAAAAACAATTACAAGTCTATGCTCTTGCTCGTCCTCATGGTTTAAGAGGATATATTTTTTTAGAAGCAGAAGATAGAGAATCTGCAGAAGAAGCTGCTTACAATCTTCCATATGTAAAAGGGATTATAGGCAAGACAGTTTCCTATGAGGAAATTAAAAATATGTTAGAACCTGTAATGGAGGAAATTAATATAGAAAAGGGAGATATTGTTGAGATAATCGGAGAACCTTTTAAAAAAGAAAAAGCAAAAGTAATTAGATTGGATAAAAACAAAGGAGAGGTTGTTGTTACTCTTTTAGCAGCAGTAGTTCCAATTCCTGTAACAGTTAAATTAGATAATGTTAAAGTTATAAGAAGGGAAAAAGCAGAGAGTATTGATGAAGAAGAAGGAGAGGGTGAAGAAAGAAATGAAAATAGTTTAGAAACAGAGAAAAAGAATCAAGTAGAAGGGCCTAGAATAAACTTTGGAGATAAACCTGAGATTAAAACTAATGACATTGAGGAAAATAACGGACTTCTAATCCCAGAAGATTATTAAGAACTATTTAAAAATATTTAATTCAAAAAAATAAGAACCAAAATAAATAAATTTAAAAACAATCAAAAACAAATTCAATAAATATCTATAAAAAAATGAAAATAAAATTATTAATTGAGGGAGGAGATATGAAGCCAGGACCAACAGTAGCTCAGCAGTTAGGACCCTTGGGTGTTAATATGGGCAAGGTTATTTCTGATGTTAATACTGCAACTTCAGAATTTAAGGGAATGAAGGTCCCAGTTGAATTAGACATTGATGAAAAAACAAAAGAGTTTACAATTAAAACCTCTTCCCCACCTACATCAGAATTATTAAAACAAGAATTAAAAATAGAAAAAGGGACTGCAGACCACAAAAATCTTAAGATGGCAAATGCTTCTATAGAAGATGTTATCAAAATAACTAAGATAAAGTATTCTAATATGCTTGAGAAAAATTTCAAAAATGCAGTAAAGTCTATTCTAGGAACTTGCACATCTATAGGCATATTAGTAGAAGATAAAAATCCTAATGAAGTAATCCAAGATGTTGCTGATGGAAAATATGATAATGAGATTAATACTAAGTCTGATGAAACCTCTCCTGAAAAAAGAAAGAGATTAAATGATTATTTTGAGTCAATAAAGTCAGAGCAAGACACAAAAATAGCAGAGGCACAAAAATTAGCTGAAGAAGCAGAAAAAAAAGCAGAGGAATCCAAAACAAAAACTGCTGAGCAACCTGCTGTAAAAAAAGAAGAAAAGAAAGAGGGGAAAAGGTAATTTTAATCAATAGATTTATAAATCAAATTTAACCTTTATTTTTATTAGTTAGGGGCTGTGGGGAAGCCTGGTTATCCTTCGAGCTTTGGGAGTTCGCGTCCCCAGTTCAAATCTGGGCAGCCCCATCAAAATACATTTAAAAACAATTAACCCAAATAATCTAACAAAAATGAGAGCAATAAATAAAAAATTAGAAAAATCAAAAATGAAAACAATAAAAATCAAAAGATTTTTAAGCCCTCATTTTTTAAGAGTAGATTCAAGAGTATAAATTAAGATTCAAGAGCATAAAACAAAATGAGAACAAAAAAAGTTAAGGCAGCAGGAAGATTCGGAGTGAGATATGGTAAGAGAGTCAGAGTTAAAATAGCAGATATAGAAGGAAATCAAAGAAAAAAGCAACAATGTATCTTTTGTGATGGGATAGCTAAGAGATTATCAAAAGGAATATGGAAGTGTAAAAAATGTGATAAAAAGTTTGCAGCTCATACTTATATTCTTCCAAAAAAAGAAGAATAAATAAACCAAAACCTTAAAAACCCCAATTTTCTACTTAATTTATAATAAAAAATTAAAAACCTATAATGGCAACTTATAAATGTTTTAAATGTGGAAAAAAAACAACAAGCAATGCTTTACAAAAGAGATTTTTATGCTCTAATTGTGGGTCTAAAATATTTTATAAACCAAGAAAACATATTGCAAAGATAAAAGCAGTTTAATTTTAAAGAAATAGGTTTTAGGTTAAGATAATAAAAAATTTATTAAGGATAAAAAATGAACATTGATGAAGAAACTCAAAAAGAAATACAGGAATTACAGATTCTTGAGCAAAATTTACAGGCTATACTTATGCAAAAACAAGCTTTTCAAGTAGAATTAAATGAAACAGAGAATGCTCTTACTGAAATTGCAAAATCCAATGATGAAGTTTTTAAAATTATAGGGAATATAATGATAAAATCAGGCAAAAAAAAGATTGAAGAAGAGCTAAAAAAGAAAAGCGAGTTGTTAAGCTTAAGACTAAAATCAATTGAAAATCAGGAAAAGGAATTTGGAAAACAAGCAGAGACTCTTAGAGCCAAAGTTATGAAGAAAATTAAATAACTACTTTAATTTTTTTAATCATTATTTTTAGCAATCTAAAACTTTAATTAAAATAAATATCTCTGGTTTAAGATAAGATATCAATCTTCTATAAAATTTTGAGTTAGGGATAAGGAAATCTCTAATTAAGCTCTCCAATTACTTAGATAATTTAAGTGTATCTTAAGATATGGGGGAAATATTTCTATATCTTACCACAGAAATCTTTATAAACTTCTTAAATTAATTCTTATTTATGGTATTTGAAGGAATAAAAAGAGCATTTAGAGGCGAAGAAGAAGCTGAATATATTGAGATTGATTTAGGAAAAGAAGTTAAAAAAGCTAAGGTAATAGTTCGTCCATTTGTTTTAAAGAGTTTTGAGGATATTAATCCTATTTTAAATTCTTTAAGAGAAGGTTATACAATTGCAATTATAGATATTAAACAACTTCGTGCAAAAGATGTTATAGAATTAAAAAGAGCTATTTCAAAGATTAAAAAAACAGCAGATGCTCTGGAAGGAAGTATCGCAGGTTTTGGAGAAAATATTATTATAGTAACTCCTCAATTTGCAGAAATTCATAAAGCACCTCAACCAACAAGATCTGCAGAAGATGTTGTTAGGAGATAAAAGTAATTCTCAAATATTTTTAAAAAGGTATATTTTTAGATGTGGTATAATTAAATAAGATAACTTCAAACTTTTTGTAGGATTATTAAATTCTTGGTTTTTTAAGTAGATGGTCTTCAGAATCTCTAATTCCTAAATCTTTAAATCCATTGTTTAATAAAATACTATATAGAGTAAATTCAGGAGTATGACAATAAATAAAACCAATTTCTCTTTGATATAAATCTCGTACAACAGTCTTTAGAACACAAGTTCCAATTCCTTGATTTCTCCAGGCTCTAGGAATTCTTGATTTTATAGGTTCTTTATGCGGATAAAACTTCTGAATTTCTGCTATTCCTTCCCATTCATCCATAACTTCTTTTTGTAATGCAGACACAATTTTATGGGAAAGAGTGGATTCTTGTTCATACCATTCCAAATCTCTTAATCTCACCTCAATTCTTCCAACAACTCCGCTTATCTCATTTTTTACTAGATAATCATAACCAGTTCCAAAATTATCTTCAAATTTTTCTAATTTAATCATTTTTTGTAATTTTCCACTAGCACCATATAATTCAATTTTCATAGAAAATCAATTATGATTGCATTTAAAAACCTATTGAAGATTATAAGGCTTAAATACATTTTAATTTAAATAACATAGTTAGTTAAATAGTTAAATAAAAGAAACATCTATTTTTTAAAAGTAGAAGAATATAAAAGAAATTATAATTTAAAAATGTGAAGGAGGCAGGGATTAAAAAATAAAAATACAATCAACAAAATGAAACTTTTATTTATAGAATCAAAACAAAAGAACTTTCCTGATAAGGTTTCTATAATTGAGATTAAAAAATTACCTAAAAAACTTTTTCTTGCATATTCTATTCAATACAAGGATTTAGCAATTAAGATTAAAAAGCAGTTAGAAAAAGAGAAAATTAAAGTTGAGAAATTTCAACAAGTCCTTGGATGTTCTAATATATATAATAAGGATAAACTTCCAGTTCTTTTAATTGGAAGCGGAGAATTCCATTTAATCAATTTATATCTTCAATCTCCTATTATATATAAGCTTGAAAATAATAAAATAATGCGAATTCAGGATTCTGATATTAAAAGATTCACTGCATATAGAAAATCTGCACTAATCAAATTTCTTTCAGCAAAAAGTATAGGAATTCTGGTTTCAACAAAACCAGGGCAGGAGAATATACAAAAAGCAACTGATTTAAAAAAAATACTAGAAAAAAAACAAAAATCTGTGTATATATTTATTAGTAATAATATAGACATATCTCAATTTGAAAACTTTGATATAGGTTCTTGGGTAAATACTGCCTGTCCAGGATTATCTTTTGATAATCCAGATATAATTAATTATTCTGAACTACCTGCCCTTTAAAAAGCAGAGTCAATATCTCTAAAATTGGATTTCTATGGATAAAAGGAGTAAATAAGTTTTAATTAAGATAAATCAGAGATATAGATTAATATTCTAGGGGATGTAAAATATCTATATACCTTAGGAAAAAGTAAAAAACTAATAATCAACTTAATGAAAGATTATTCTAAGATAATCCTTCAAAAATATTTCTCTCTATAATTTAAATACAATAAAAAAATAAAAAAAATAAAAAATAAAATTAATCTTTTGCAATATCAAAAACAGATTTCAATGCTACAATAATTGTTGCAGGAACAAATAGTATCAGCAAATTGTTTAAAATAAACCCTAGATATTCTCCTAATGGAATTCCTCCTAAAGCAGATATTGCACTACCACCCATAGCAGAAACAATAACTAATGCTAAGCTTGCTAATAAGAATCCTCTAGATTCTGTACCAGTAACATTTAAAAGACCTACTAAAATTCCCACAACAACTAATACTGTAAGTATCCAAGTTTGAGATGGAAATAATCCTAATACAATTGCAAGAATTACACCTATTAAAAATGCCCAAGCTCCTAAACTCTTTCCCTTTTTTTTAGCCATTTTTTTAAAACCTCCTTTCATTTTATGTTTACAATCTATAATATATCAAGGAAACTGCCTCTTAAAAATGTTTTTATTCTGTCTTTTTCAATCATTGAATAATATATTTTAAATTACCATAAACTTTATAAACCTGTTATAACTCCAAAATTATAACAAAATGAAATCAAAAATATTATCATTATTTTTATTGACAGCAATTTTAAGTTTAGCAATTGTTAGTGCTGCTAATTTTACAGTTTCACCAACTGCATTAAAATTCGCAGAACCAGATACTTCTAAGACTTTTACAATAACTCCAACAGGATTAGAAGAAGGAGAGACTGCAACATATACAATAAGTCCTCCAACAATATTAGATGATTCAGATACTGCTATTGTTTTTACTGTTTCTGGGGATTTAGTTGAGATTAATTCTTTAGAAACAATCAATATAAGTGTTGCCCCTAATTATAATGAAATAAGCTTAGGAAAAAGTTACACAGGAAGCATTGTTATTAAAAATACAAATACTATTGATTCTACTACCGATACTTTATCAATACCAGTTAGTTTCACAAGTTCATTTTGTGAAAATGGTGATGTAAAAATGGTAGATAAAGAATTAGAAATAACAAAAATTAAAATAGATAATAATGATGGAGATGACACTGAATGGTCCCCTTTAGATGAAATAACAATTGAAGTAGAAGTAAGTAATGAGGGAGATGAAAAAATAAGTGATGTTATGGTTGAGATAGGATTATATGATTCAAATGGAAAAGAGATTATAGATGATATGAGTGATTTAGATGATGAAAAAATAGATTTAGGAAGTATTAAAGATGGTAAAGATGATACTGCAACATTTACGTTTACAATACCTGCTGATTTTGAAGAAGGAGATTATAAACTTGTTATAAAAGCATATAGTGATGATGAAGGTGAAAGAGATTTATGCACTTCTCAATCAGATGATTTAGATGATACATTTTATCAACAAATTGAGGGAGTAAGAGAAACAAATGAAGAAGACCATATTGTTGTGACTAATATTAAACTATCACCAGAACCTGCAATGTGCACAGAAAGAGTTCTGGTAATTGCAGATGTATATAATATTGGTGATGAAGATTACTCAGACCAAATTTTAGTTACTCTTAAAAATTCAGAGTTAAATTTAGATTTAGAGCAAGTAATCAGGCAGGATTTTGACCAGGGAGATGATGACTCTGTTGAGTTTGAATTTGAGATTCCTAAGGATGCAAAAGAAAAACAATATGTTTTAGAATTTAAAACTTATTATGATTATGATGAAGATGATGATGACTATGCAATAATTTCTAATCAAAAGTTTACAAAAGTAATCACTGTTGAAGGAAATTGTAAAACATCTATTACAGAAGGAGAATCTAAAGCTCAGATATCTGCTACTCTTGACCCTGAAACACCTGAGGCAGTTGCTGGCGAACAAGTAATAGTAAGAGCAACAATAAGAAACCTAGGTAATGAAGAAGCAACTTATATTATCTCAATATCTGGAAATAGTGCTTGGTCTGATTTAGTTTCAATTGAGCCTCAATCATTGACTCTTGCAGCAGGACAGGCAAAAGATGTTAGTATTGTCCTTAATCTTGATGAAGATTCAGCAGGAGACAAAGAATTTACAATTAAAGCTACTTCAGGAGATAAATCAACTGAACAAAAGATAGCTCTTACAATTAGAGAAGAATCACAGGCAGTTAGTAATCCCGTTATTGAACACATTAAAACAAACTGGTTTATTTATGTGATAATCTTAATAAATCTAATCTTAGTTATTGCAATAATTGCAGTTATCAGAAGAATGGTTGCACCAAGACCTGCAATGTAAGGATATTGGTTTTTCTTCTTTTTTTATTAAATTAATTAGTTTTTTCTAACAACAAAGTTTATAATAAATATGTAATTTTTAAATTTGTATGGGGAATATTATTAATAAAAATAAATCTACATTTTTTAAGATACATTATTAATATATAAATTTTGAAGTCTTTAGAATATAGTCTAATAATGTATAAAACTTTGAGTTATACAACTGAGAGTAGAGAAAGGGCTTTGAGAACCATTATATTTAGCTTAAAAATGATAAGATATAGAAAAGAAACTTATAATCAATTTCATCATAATTAACTTAAATTTTATTAGGGATATTTATTAAGATTTTTTTTATCCTTTAATTAAATCCTAACCTTCTTAATAATTCTCTCACCAAAACAATATCTTTCTTCAAACCAGACTAAAAAAATTCCAATCAAATAACCAATAATTCCTCCTGAAATAATATCAGACATATAATGAGCCCCAAAATAAACTCGCGAGAGGGCCACTAGACCTGCAAAAGCTAACCAGAACCACCTAAACCTTTTAAATTCTTTATTAAAAAGAGGAAGAACAGCAAATACAGCCATTGCCTGAAAACTTGGAAATGAATAATTCCAAGTATTAGCACTATTTTTAATAAAATCAAAAACAACTATAAAAACACTTACAACTCCTGTTTGAAAAGGACGAGGTCTTTGTATAATTATTTTAAAAATATAACTAACTAATGTTGTTAATCCTAGACTTAGCCACAAAACAGGTATCCATCTTTTTTTCTTCCCCCTCCATAAAAATAATACTGTTATAAAAATAAATATAACAATAATATTTGTAACAAAGGCAACACTAATAAAAATATAATCAAAAAAACTATTTCTTAAACTTGCTATAAACTTAATAATCTCTTTGTCAAATAAAAATGCAATGAAGTTTAGAGTAATTGCTATTAACAATCCAATAATAAAAATCACTTCTTTTTTCTTTAGTTTTACCATATTCATTTAGCACTTCTCCCTTATCTAATATTATCTTATTTGTTAAACCATTGCTCGGCTTAACATATCTCTCTTATCATTTGTTTCTTTTGGATAACAATTGCTATTTATCTCTCTTAACCCTTATCATTAAATATTTAAATACATTTTCTTTTTAATAAGAGAAAGAAAATGAAAAAAAGAGGGAGAATAAAAAAAGTTAGTAAAAAAACTAACAGGCAAACAAAGATTAAAAAAAAGAAAAATAAAGATTTAACAAACAATGATATTATCTTGCTGATTCCAATAAGATATTTATTCCTGTTGTTTTTTGTGTTTTTCTCACTGCCAGTAGTTTATCAAGTCCTTACACCAATGACTGTGTACCCAGTAGCAGGGCTTTTAGATATTCTTTACAAAGATGTTGCTATTATTCCTCATTATCTTGAAGGACCAGCAATAACAATTAACAAGAATACAATTATTGAAATAGTTCCTGCTTGTGTTGCAGGCTCTGCATACCTTTTATTACTAATATTAAATTTATCTGTTCCAATGAGTGTTAAAAAAAGATTTTATACTCTTACTCTCTCAGTAGTAATCTTATTAGGATTAAATATCCTAAGAATATTCTCTTTATCAATGTTATATTATCTGCAAGCTCCTTTTTTTGATTTTACTCATAAGTTTTTTTGGTATGCTTTAAGCACTATTTTTGTAGTAGCCATCTGGTTTTTTGTAGTTGTAAAACTCTTTAAAGTAAAAGAAGTGCCAATACATGATGACTTGCAAACATTATATAAAGAGATTCAACAAAAAGGTATCTGATACTTATTTATTCTAAGATTGATAATTTATAATGATGTAATGCTATGGAGATTAATATTTATTGTCTTACAAGTTAATTAAAACAATCTGCATCTTTTAATATGTACTCCCAATACTTCTAACCCTAAGTTATTTTAATAAAAATCTTAAGTTTTCTTTTGAGTAGCTTAAAATTACTCTAAAATATAGAAGAAATTCCACACCTTAGAGTGGAGAAAATATCATTCAAAATTATATATTGAGAACTATGAATTATAACACTTAGTGCTATGAAGAAGAATAGATTATTTCTTCTTTTTCTTTTTAGATTTAACTAGTAAATAAATAAACACAAGTATTAAAGAAAAAGTGACTAATAATAAAGTTATTGTATTTAAATTAGATTCTATCAAACCCATATTATCTCCAAAAACATACCCTAACATTATAAGGATAAATGACCAGATTCCAGCTCCAAGAGAAGTATACAGACAAAACCTAAAAAGATTCATCTTAGCAAATCCTGCTGGAAGAGATATTAATTGTCTAATTACAGGAATTAATCTTCCAATAAATGTTGTGATTTCTCCATGCTTTTCAAAATATCTTTCAGATTTTTTCAGATTTTTTTCATTAATTAAAAAAATATTCCCATACTTTTTAATTAGTTTTTCAATTATTGTTCTTCCAAAATAAAACGCAAGAAAATAATTAATTAAAGCTCCTGCCAGACTCCCTAAAACTCCTGCTAAAAAAACAAATAAAAAAGACATTTCTCCTCGCTGAACAAGAACTCCTGCAGGAATCAGGATTATTTCACTTGGAAAGGGGATAAAAGAGCTTTCAATAAGCATTAAAATAAAAATACCAATATAATCTAAAGAACTAATTACATTAACAAATACTTCTATAATTCCCCTAAACAATTCTATAATTCCACTCATATAATTAGATAAGAAATTTAGTTTATATTTGTTTTTATTATGAGCTTTGGTGAAACTATTCAATTACCTTAAAATTTTAGAAGATAAAATCTAACCAAAATTTATTTTTGTCTAGGTTAATTTAATAAAAATTTATAGCTGAGAAGAGAGATTAAGTAGCTGAGATTAATACAATCCCCTTAAAATAAGTTATTGAGATTTATAAAAAATATAGGAATTCACCAAAGCCTTATTACACCTTGCTTTTGATATCTAGTTATTACTAAGAGTTATAGGCCTATGCTCTCTAGGATTATATTCCTACTTTAAGAGTTCTCATAATCACTTCTTTTAAAGTTTAATAGAATTTTTTTACTCATTTAATTGTTCTATATAATCTTCTAAAACAACTAAAATAAATTTCTCAGATACTTTATTTATTTCACAATCCTTATATACTAACTCATAACAATCTTCACCTAATTGTTTTATTAAAGTTTGATTTCCATGTTTTATATAAATCACAGTATTTTCTGGAGAATTTTCACAAGTTATATAGGGAAATTTTGCCTCTTCTGCAGCAGTTTCATTATTCATAGCTCCCTGAACTTTTAGATTTCCAAAACTCTTTAAAAAATCAGTAATTCCAACAACTGCAATAATATTATCTTCACATGTTGGGAGATCTGATTCAAGAGAAATATAATTAATATTCATTTTTTTAAATTTAATTGTTGAATTTAAATCTACTTTAATATATTCTAATTTTCTTGGGTCTTCTCTAAAATCAATTGCATAGGAATTTCCCTTATCTAAAACAATACTTTTAGAAAATTTTCCAACTGGAACTCTTGTTGAATAAAAGATAATCTCTCCCATCTGAGTTTTTTGAAAATCAAGGCCAATATAATTAAATTTATTAATATAATTATTTCTAATAAATGGAACTGCTAAAACAATCACAATTAATGCCAGCATTAATAAAATAGCCCATATTATCTGGCTATTTTGTTTTTTTCTTAGATATTTTTTCTTTTCTTTTTTAGCTTCTTTATCTTCACCATTTTTTTCCTCACCCACTTTTTCTTCCTCTTCTTCATCAATTTCAGAATTATTTTCCAATTTATCAGGCTCTTGGTTATTTTCCTCAATCTTTTCTTTTTCCATTTTTTTATACATTTAAAATAGTTTTTAAATATTTATATGATTTTATGTTCAAGATTAAATTACACTTTTTAGTGAAGATTAGTATTACTCTTTGATTTTATGAATTACCAATATTTATTTAATTTTTTTGATTTTATTTTGAGGCGTTCATGAATACTTAATTTACATCTAAAATACCAAATAAAAACGCATCAGCATATTTTGTCTGATTAGCATACTCAGACACTATGAAAAAACATTTTTCTTCATTATATACTCTCTCAGGCTCTTTTTCAACAGGCTCTCTTATAATAATTACATTATCCACAGAACAGTTTTTAATAGGATAATCTCCTAAACATTCTAAATCTCGTAAACAAGCATTATTAATTCTTTGAGGAAACTGAACTAGATTTGAACTAATCTCTGCAAAAGTTTCTCCTGGCGGTGATACAAGATACAAGGGTTTGTTAATATAATCCTGAACAGAAGTTTGGCTTGTAAAAATAATATCCTTAGTCTGATTTGGATTATATCTTGTTATAAAATTTCCATTACTTGTCTGAAAGTTCCAAGAATCTCCATTTTTAATAAACATAATTCCATTATACTCTATATCTTCAGAATCAAGAGCATCTCCTTTAGTAGAAGTATTAAGAAAACCAACTCCTCCAAAAGCCATTATTCCAATAAGAATTATTCCAATAATTATCTGGTTTCTCCTATTTATTCTCTCTCTCTGTTTTCTAGTTCTTAATTTTTCCATTAATTTATATTAATAATTAGCATTTATAAATATAATGTGAATAAGATTAAACTATTAACCTAAAATCCGGAGTTATGTTGATAAAAAGCCTTATTTGATATAACTTAAAATTACAATAAGATATAGAAAAAACTTCACATATTAAAAATCTCTTAGGAATTTTTAAATTAAAAAGAAATACACATCCTCAGAAATTAAAAATTTCTGATACATTAAATTTTTACAAATTTAAGTTTTTAGAATGCAGTATTGATAATCTATAAAACTTTTAGCTGTATGGGGGACAGGCTTAAGCTCGGACATGTGTAGCTTGAAATTGTAAAAAGATATTAAGGAAATTTCACATGCCAAAAATCTTCCATAGACTTTTAAATACTATTAGGAATTTTCAAGGTTTTAGTTTAGAGGGGATGTCTTATATTATTAGAAATTTTCAATGCAAAGAAAATGTTTGATTATAAAAAGAAAAAAAGATTAACAATATCTTAAAAATACAACAAAGCTTAGAAAAAATTTATATGATTATCTAGAATTTAATAAACTTATCACTAACCAATCAATAAAAAAAAGAAAAAAAAAGAAAATAAAAAATTTTTTTTGCAATTAAGCACTAACAGGATAAATCTCTTCTGAACCAACAGTTGTATCTACACCATCAATAACCATTGCTCTCTTTGCAGCTGCAGTTGTATCTGCAGCTTCATAACCTGCAACAAGCATTGCTACTTTAACTGCATTATATGGAGATTCAACAACTTTGACAATATATCCACCTTCTGCTACATTAGTTACTGCTGTGAATGCTTCTCCACATAATGGAGAATCACTGCCTAAAATTTTAGCAGCTACTGTGTTAACACAACTTCCACCAACAACAATTAAATGTTTATCAGACGCAGAGCTTACTTCGTTATCTTTAATTCTCATAATCTGTCCACCAGTATCTGGTGTGATTGAAGAACTAGATTCACCAAGATAAACTCCTAGACTCATAGCATTTTCTGGATAGAAAAACTCTACTTGTTTATCTGTATCTCCACTCTGCTTAACATAGGTTCCATATTTTGTTAAATAGTATTTATCATAGTCACCTACATCATCTTTCCAATAGTCTGTAAGGTCTGTTCCATCAGTGCTTCCACCCATAGTGTCTCTGATATATAAATCATTTCCACTTCTTGCAGTAACAACATGTGCAGTTCTTATAGTAATGTTCTTTCCTAAAGCACTTGCACCATTATCTGTAAAAGCACCACCATTATAAGCAGTTTCTTCAAAAATTCTTATCTCACTAAGATTAGATACAGGAGCATCTGCAGTTCTTAAATCAATCTTTGCACCTTTTTCAGTATAAAGATAATCACATGCTTTGTCTATTTGAATTCTGTTTGTTCCTCCAAGATATTTTATTGTAGCTGAACTTCCATCACCTAAATTCAATGTTCCTGTAGAACCATTTGTAGTTCCACTTAAAGAAATTTCTGTATAGGCTGTTGTTCCAGAACCTTGGTCTCTTACTCTAACATACTGATCTCCACCAGTAATATCAATTTTTTCTAGTTTCCAGATTTGAGTATAGTCATTATTACAAGTTATGAAATAATCATTAACTGATATATTCATATTTGCATCACCCATCTTTCCAGTACCAGCAGTTGTTATTAAATTGTAATCACTATCTACACCTAATTCTGTGGCATTATAAGTATGTGTTCCTGTAGAAGCAACTCCTGAGGAATTGCCGTTATGAGAACTATTTCTCATTGCACTAAATGTTGCATTCAACCTTATTTTAGAAGGTCTTAAGACATCCATATCATACTCTTTTCCAGCTCTATTAGTAAATTTAAGTCTAGCTCTTGTTTCTCCACTAGGCTTAAATAAGATATAATCTCTTTCTGCATCTTCAAGCTCAGGATTAATAGAGGCAACAGAAAGTTTTACAGCTCCAAAAACAGGGTCTGTAATAGAATCTCCCATTTTAAGATATTTGATAGAATCATCAAAACCATAAGGAGAAATATCTATATCTATCTGACTTACTTTTCCACTTGCATTACTAAACTGTACTGCAGTTCCACTAACATCTTCTGAACCAAGAGTTACTTCATTACCATCTTCTAAGGTAAGCTGATTTGAGTTCAAATATAACTCAACATATCTGCTTACTCCAGCCACATTAGGTCCTACAATATTTTTAATATACACATCAACAGAACCAATTTTTCCAGACCATCCTTCATCTTTGCTTTGTGATGATCCATCAATATTTACTGTTGCAGTATTTGTATCTTCTACAGCTACACTAATTGTATGGCCATCTGCAGTAACAGACTCTCCATCATTAACTACAACAGAAGTAGCTTTTTCAAATAAAGTAATTTTTTGTTCTGATAAACCACTTGTACTTCCAGTAAAAGTATATTGTTTTCCAAATAAAGTTATAGCTTCATCAGTTAATTTAGACACATTAACTGCTGTTGGAAAAGTTATTCTAAAACTAAATTTATAGCCAGCGTCATCAAAGTCAGCATACACAATGGGCAAATCTAAGTTATCAGGACCATCTCCATAAATAACAGTAGTATTAGGAGTTACAATTCTTTGTTTAATAGTATACTCCTTTCCACTATCATCAGTAACACTATCATCTGCTAAAATAGTGGGTAATTCATCTACAGAAAATGTTTCCTTAGTAGTACTCATAGTATCACCAAGGTATAAAGCCTGACTAGATGTTTCAATAGGTTTTGCTTCACCTGAAACACTTGCACTAGTTGTTGAACCAACTCTTGCACTTAATTGATCATATATATCGATAGCAGCATCCATATCACTTGAAGCAGCATTTGTTCCATAAACAACTGCAGTTCCATCAGTAAATGGAGTTGGATATGTAGCTGCTGCTGCAAATCCGATAGTACTAGTTAACATAACAGCACTAGCTAATACAGACGCGACTTTTTTAAAAGTAAATTTCATATTTTTTTTAACCTCCTTTCATCAATAATAACAATAATTGTCCTCTTAATAGTTTTTTAACACCATTTTTTAGACTTTTTTCTCTGTTTTCTCTTTTAGAATACACTGTTTAAACTGGCCAGTTAATTATTATCTAATTAAATTAGATAATAAAGAATCAAATTAATCTTAATTTAAAAAGCTTTCTACTTATTTTTTTAAAAATAATAAAATTAACCATTTTTTAGAGGTTTATTTAAAAAGCTTTTGGTGTCATTTTAATATGAACTAGTTTTTTAAGAAATTAAAAGAACTATAAAAAACTCTTTATTTTTTAATACTCTATATTTTCAAACATATACTAGAAAATAAAAACCCTATCTATAACATATATATTCTAGATATATGGAAAAATTTATATAGTATCCCTTCTTTAGTAAAATAAATAAAAATGGCTAAAGAAATAAAGACAAGAACAATAAAAATTGAAGAAAAAGCAGGAACTTTTTCAGCAATATTTGGAAGAAATAAAAAATCATCAGGCATAGCTAGTTTAAGACAGCTTTTGAGTAATGAAAAAGCTAGGTTACTTCACATAACTAAAACAAAAAAACCAGAGTCTATATATGAATTAGCAAAGCTCTTAGGTAGAGATTTTAAAGCAGTTAGGCATGATATTAGATTATTAGAGCAATTTGGATTTATAGAACTTATCTCCTCCCATAAACATGGAAGAGAAAGACTTCGCCCAGTTGTTGATGCAGACCAGATAGTTATTAATATAAATTTATAAATTTAGCGGAAAGAAGTGTCCCAAAATTTTTTCCAGCGAATAAAAACATCACTTTTT
>CAZGSA010000002.1:0-34561 GCA_964528215.1 Candidatus Woesearchaeota archaeon | reverse complement strand
GTTTTAACATATTCTGTTGGAGCAATGGTGGCTATAATGGCTATTTTAGGAAATTTTGAAAGATTTGCTTTGTTTATTTTTATTCCTTATTTTATTGAAATAATTTTAAAAGCAAGGGGAGGACTGAAAAAACAATCTTATGGGGTTCCAAGTAAAGATGGGAGTTTAGAGCTTAGATATAAAAATTTTTATGGGTTAGAGCATGTTATGTTATGGTTTATTAAGAAAATTAAACCTAATAGGAAGGCTTATGAATATGAAGTAGTAATTGGTCTTTGGACAATGCAGTTAATAATGATTATTCTTGGGTTGATTATATTTGCAGGAAGAATATTTGACTGATAATACATCAATAACCTCAAGAATATAATGTTATGAAGAAGAGTAGATTAAGCTGGACAAGATATTATTTATCAGAATAATAGAGAACAATATTTAATAATCTTATAAACTATTGATGATAAAAATTTAAAATGATAGCAATTACAATTGATTGTGAGCAGTGGAATGCTTTTGAATTAAGGAATAAAAAGGAGGAGGACATCTACCATAATAGCACATTGTTTAGTTTTAAAGGTAATAAAAGGCTTTTAGATATTTTTCAAAAAAACCAGATTTCTGCAACTTTTTTTATAACTGGTTTTTTTGCTGAAAAACATGAACAACAAGTTCGAGAAATTGCAAAGAGCCATGAAATTGGATGTCATGGTTATAATCATTTTTATAGAGGTAATACAAATTTAAACTTAAGAGAGGATATTGTAAAAGCTAAAAAAATTCTTGAAAAAATATTAAATAAAAATATTGTAGGTTTTAGAGCTGCTCAAATGCAATCTTCTGAAAAATTAATAGAAGTTTTAACTAAACTTGGATTTAAATATGATAGTTCTAGTAATTCAGCCTATATTCCTTTTTTATATGGAAAAAAAGAGTATAAAGATAATCCATTAAAACCTTTTGAAATTTATAATGAAACTTTAAAAAACAAGCTTATTGAAATTCCTGCATCAGCAAGTTATAAGTTTCGTTTTCCTTTTCACTGGATTTTTATGAGAAACTTGCCTTTGATTTATACAATTAAGATTGTCGAGGGTTTATTGAAAAAAAACATTCCTGTTGTTCTTTATGTTCATTCATGGGAGTTTTATCCTATTAAAAAGGGGCCTGTTCCGGGTTATGTAAGAAATACAGGAGATAAATTTGCTAGAAAGTTGGATAAGTTTATTAAATATTTTAAAAACAAAGGTGTTGAGTTTGTTAGGATGAATGAGCTGGTTAGTTAAATTTTCTTAACAACTTCATCAACAATATAATTTTTTTGATTACACTGCGAGAGATGATTATAAGAAATCATATCTCCTACAAATCCAAAAAAGATAAAGTTAAATCCAATTAAGGTGAGTAAAATTCCTAGCATAAAAAGAGGCAGATTTTGTCCAATAGGAATTAGATAAAACAATTTCCTAATAGTCAGTAAGAGTAATAGCAAAATTCCTATCCCGGTGCTAAATATCCCCATTCCTCCAAAAATATGACTTGGCCTACTTGAATATGAGACAAAAAACTTAACAGTCATAAGATCAATAAACCCTTTTATAGATTTTAATGGATTGTATTTGCTTTTGCCTTTTTTTCTTTTTCTTACTATGATTGGCTGTTCTCCAACCTTGAATCCTTTCCACTGGGCAAGAAGTGGAAGATATCTGTGCATATCTCCATAAATATAAATATTTTCTTTAACTTGTTTAGTCAAACCTTTCATTCCTCCAATAGAATCTTTTAATTTGCTTTTAAAAAACTTTTTAATTAACCAGTTTCCAAAATTAGTTGTTAGTTTTGTCCTTTTTAATCTAATATTACAAACAACATCATATTTATCTAGCTTTTTAAAATAATAGGGGATGAATTTTGGGTCATGCTGTCCATCTGCATCTAAAGTTATTATTTTCTCTCCTTTACAAATATCTAAACCTGCTCTTAGTGCAATGCTTTGCCCATAATTTGTTTTTAATTTTATTATCTTAATATTCTTATCTTTTTCTGCAAGATTTGATAGTATTTTAAAAGAATTATCAAGCGAACCATCATCTATAAAAATGATTTCATAGGTTTTTTTAAGATTTTCTAGAGGTTTTAGCACTTGTTTTAATTCATTATAAAAACCAGGAAGATTTTCTTCCTCATTATTAACTGGAATTATTAAAGAAAGTTCCATTAATTTAGCATATTGAAATGGTTTATAAAGATTATTATGTTCTTATTAAACATATGATGCTGATAATACTCTATAACTAATATCAATAATCTAAAGTATATTTGATGAGCATATATGGAGATTTGCTGAGGAGTATATACAGAAGTACTCATAAATTAATGTGTGTAGGGTGAGATGAGAGAAGTTAGGCTAAATAAACATTAATTAGAGATTATTGAAGTAAATAGTTATAAAGATAATATAAAAGATGAAAAAACATATAATTAATTTTTCAAAATATCTTACAGTAGGGATTTTAGCAACAATTTTAGGCTGGTTAGCTGCTACTTTTTTTATAGATATTTTAAATTATAGGGCTTCTATTGTCTTGCTGATTATGAATATTGCTGTATTTTTTATTAAGTATGTTGGTTATAGAAAAATCAGGCTTTTGAAAAAAAGTTTTTTTACATTTTTAGCAATTAGTATAACTTCAACAATATTGCTTACACTTGCAGAAATTGTTATGATAGATTATATGACTCTTTCTGCATTTATTGCAATTCCTATTGCAGAAATTATCTTGTTTGTCTTAAGATTTTTAGCTTTTTATTGGTTTAGAATTATTTATGATTGAAAATAAAAATATATTTTAATAATTGTTAACAGATAATTTTATAATGATTTGCACAGGAGTTAATGGTGAGGGTTATGTTTGGCAGGGGCATTCAGACATTTTGTCTGATTTGATGGGATGGTTTTTTATAGCAAATAGTATATAACTATTAATCTATTTATCTTAATGAAATCATATTATGTTGATAGTTGCATATACCTAAACCTTTGGTAAAAAGAAAGTGATAGCTCTGGCAATCTTCTATGGAAACATGCTAAGGAATTCTTTGATAAAGTGGATGAAAAAGAATCCGCTATTTATTATTCGGGATTCTTATTAAACGAATTAATGTTTATCTTATCAACAGATGAGTATCTTAATAAAAGAGAATTATTTGATATGTCTCCTAATTTTAAGAAACTTATATTCTCCAAGGAAGAATTTGATTTAGCAACTAAAATCAAAAAAGAAAACCCTAATATAAGTTTTTATGACATTATTCATATGCTACTTGCAAAACAAACTAATGCCATATTAATAACAAGAGATAAACTACTAATAGGACTTGCTAAAAAGTACTCTGTTATAGCTAAAAAACCAGAAGAGTTATTATAGAAATTATAAATTATTAATTTCATCTAAATCTATCTTCTCACTTGATAATTTTTTTCTTATCTCTCTTATCTGATCCACTGAATTCTTATCTTTATTGGGGATGCTACCTACTTCCTTTTCCCAAACAAATCTTCTTACAGCATCCCTAATTACATCAGACCTATTAGAATAAACTCCTGATTTTACTAAAGTGTCAACTCTTTTTAATAATCCTTTATTCATTCTTATCTGTAATGTATCCATTACCATTGTAATGTAATTGTGATGTTTAAATTATTTAAATATTTCTATTATTTTGTCTACATTAAGAAAATCAAAAAAAACCATCTTCTATTTTATAAACAATGGTTGTTGGTTGATTTCCTGCAGGAAAGGTTCCAACAGGAACAACATATTCATTGCTTTCTGCAAAAGCATTTAATTCTTGGAATTTTTCATACTGGCCTGCCCAATTAAGAAGATAGCGAGCATGTTCTGCTTTAATCTGATTTGATATATTACTTGATGTTCCTACTGAAATAGCATCTCTTTGTGCATAATAAATTACCTGAGCATGTTCAAAAGTTATAATCTTATCTTCTGGACCTGCGTTTTGGCTTATCCATACTGCTGCTTGTTTTATTCCCTGATAACTCTCTGCCTTAGACATTGTTAAATCTGAAGCCTGATTTAAATTTGTATAACCTGCAAAGATAAGTACTACTATTATTAAAATAATTGAAAGAGGTTTTGAATATTTTTTTAATTCTTTGGAAACAAAGTCAATTCCAACTGCTGCAAAAACAAAACAAGTAAGATAAAATGGAATTATATATCTTGGTTCATAATATCCTCCCCCATTTACAATCAATGACTGAACTCCTAAGGCAAGAGAAATTAGTCCAATTAAAAGAAAAAAACCCTTTTTAAGTTCGTTTTTTGTAGGTTTTCGCTTAAACAAGTACTGGTCTATGGAAATAAAAACATCTAAACTTAAGATTAAACCAATTATAAAAAATATAAATACAAATATACCTAATAGTTGAGGAATTGTAGTTAAATAAACAAGAGATTCTCCTATTGGACGAACCTGAGCATCTCTTTCAAACCATCCTGATTGATACCTTGGATAAATCTCTCCTTTTGATATTAGATTATAGGCAATAAAAGGTGATAAGATTAGTAAGAAGACTATAAAACAAATCCAGAATTTTTTTGATTTATAAAATCTAAATTGAGTATAAATTAAACCAAATGCAATGTAAAATAATATTATTAATACTCCTGGTGCATGAGATAAAAATCCAAAAACGGCAAATGCTGAGGCAGTTATGAATAACCATGTTTTTTTAGTCTTTAAAGCCTTAACAAATGCTGTTAGAGATACTAGTATAAAAAATACGGAGTAAGTTCCAATATCTAATCTCATAGACCAAAAAATAGGTTCATAAAAAACTGCTGCTAAAACAAGAGCAATTAGTCCTATTTTTTTATTATAAAAATGTTCCACAAGCTTGTAAAAAAAGAACAAGCTTGCTATTCCTAATGTAACTGTTATAAATCTTAAAGTAAATTCTCCTAATCCTAATCTAATTAACAAACTCCATAGCATTGAAACAAAATAATCTCTTTGTGGTGCAGAAAAAACAGGAGTTAATCCAGCATATGTTCTTCCTAACATTAAATACAAAGCTTCATCATACCATAGGGCCTGAGTTTTTGTTTTAAATAATAAATAATATCTAAATAAGGCTATAAATGCTAGAATAAGAAATAAGAAAGTATTGTAAGGTTTTTGAAACCAATTAAATAGTTTTTGTTTTCTTTTTTCAGTAAGCTCTTCAACTAAATTTTCCGCATGAGTATTAGCATCCATTATAATTATTTAATCTGGTTTATATATGATTAAAGAGAAATTTGCGTTTATAAGGATTATGGGGTTTAAATAAATTTATAAAAAACAAAAATCTGTATTATTATGAAAATACTAATAGATATGTCAAATTCGCCGCATGTATTATTTTTTTATCCAATTATTAAGAGATTAGAGAAAAAAGGGCATAATGTCAAGATAATCGCTAGAAAGCATGCTCAGACCTTGGGATTATTAGATTTATTTAAATTAAAATATATTGTCATTGGCAAGCATGCTGGAAAAAATATTTTTAGTAAATTGTTTAATGCAGTTGGAAGGGTGTTGGCTATTGCTAAATATATTAGGCAGGAAAATCCAGATATCTGTTTATCTCATCAATCTCCTTATATTATCTATGCTGGTTTTTTAAAAAATAAGAAAAGTGTTTATATTTTTGATAATGAATATGCTAAACTTCAAAATAATCTGACTTTTCCACTAGCTAATAAGGTAATTTACCCAGAAGCAATGGGATTGGATAAGAAAAATAAAAAATTTGTAAGATATCCTGGAATAAAAGAAGCCGTCTATTTAGCTGATTTTAAGAGTAATCTAAAAGGTATAGAAAAGATTAAGAAAATAAAAGGTAAAAAAATTTTGATTAGGACAGAGATATCTAATGCTGTTTATCATATTGGAGACCCATTATTTAAATTAGTTACAACTCTTGCTTTTAAAGGTTATAAGATTATTCTTTCTCCTAGAACAGAAGAGCAGAAAGAGCAATATAAGAAAATAAAAAATGTTATTGTCTTGGAAAAACCAGTCCATGCCCCTAGTTTAATGAAATATGTTGATTTAGTTATGAGTGCCGGAGGGACAATGAATAGAGAAGCTGCAGTTCTAGAAGTTCCCGTTATTTCTCTTTACAGTGGAGAATTGCTTGAAGTTGACAAATGGCTGATTAAAAAAGGGTTGATGGTTTATAATACAAATCCAAGCATTGAATTAATTGAACAAGTGATTAAGAAAAAAAATAAGAAAAAAGAAATTAATTTTAAAAAATTAGGTAAAAATGCTATTGATAAAATTGTTAGAGAAGTTGAAATATTAGAAAAATAGTTCATATATATTTAAAAACTCTTAGATTTCTGGATAATAATATGGAGAATAATGAATTAAGAGTTATGTTTGTTGTGGCAAGTAGGCCTAATTTTATGAAAATTGCCCCTCTTGTTCATGAATCTCAGAAACAAAAAATAAGATTTAGTATTTTTTATACTGAACAGCATAAGAGTGAAATGATGAGTGATGTTTTTTTTAAAGAACTTAAGATTCCTAAGCCAAATTTTAATCTTGGTTTAAGCAGTAAAGTAAAAAAAGCTTCTAAATTCAG
Organism: Candidatus Woesearchaeota archaeon; assembly: GCA_964528215.1. Taxonomy (GTDB): domain Archaea; phylum Nanobdellota; class Nanobdellia; order Pacearchaeales; family GW2011-AR1; genus ARS1285. Next base: position 27,906 of record CAZGSA010000002.1, on the reverse strand, counting down.
AAAGGCTATTGCTTTTTTAACAAGTGCAAGGTATGCTAGAAATATTTTAAAAAAAGCTCACCCAGATTTAGTTATTGTTGTAGGAGATGTTATTTCTTCTGCCTATATGGCTTTAATAGCTAAAAGTCTTAGAATCCCTGTAGCACATGTTGAGGCTGGTTTGAGGAGTTTTAATAATAAAATGCCTGAAGAAAAATCCAGAAAGTTAATTGATAGGAATTCTAAACTATTGTTTACAACTGAAAAATCTGCAAATGAAAATCTAAAGATTGAAAAAAATAAGGGAAAAGTATTTTTTGTAGGCAATATCATGATTGATTCTTTAATAGAAAATCTAAAACAAGCTAGAAAAATTAATTATTATGAGAAATTAAAATTAGAAAAGAAAAAGTATGCTGTTTTAACATTTCATAGGCATGAAAATCTTGCTAAAAGACAAAGGGTTGAAAGTATTTTAAATTCGTTAAACAGAATAACTAAACAAATTAAAGTAGTTCTTCCCCTTCATCCAAATACTAGGAATAAATTAATTGAGTTTGGATTAATAAAAAGATTAGAATCTATTAAAAATCTTGAAATTATCAAACCTCTTGGCTATAAAGATATGTTAAGTCTTATTTTAGATAGTAAATTTGTTATGACTGATTCAGGAGGTTTACAAGAAGAAACAACTTATCTTAAAATTCCCTGTTTAACATTAAGAACAGAAACAGAGAGGCCGATTACAGTGACAATTGGAACAAATAGTATTGTTAAGTTTAATATTAGAAAAATTGAGAAAAAAGTGGATAAAATATTAAAAAACAAATATAAAGATGGTGAAATCCCTAAACTTTGGGATGGAAAAACAGCCTGCAGAATTATGAATATAATTAGAAAAGAATATGAAACTAAGGATAACTCAAAAGGATAAGGTCTTATGAAGATTGTTAAGAGAAATGATTATTGAGGTGTAAATAAAACACATAATATAAAAATGGATATTAAAAGAAAAATTTCTGAATTTAAGAATCAGTTTAGGGAAATTGATGAACAGCAGATTTTAAGAGAAGTTGTTAGAGATTATTCTACTGGGGGAAGTTATGAAAAGACAGCAAATATTAATCAGAATTTAAACCCAGATGAAGAGAAAGTTATTGATTTTTATTTTAAAAATAAAAAGGGCAAGGTTTTGGCATTAGGATGTGGGGGTGGAAGAGAAGTTTTTGCAATTAAGAAAAAAGGTTTTGATATTCTTGGAATAGATATTTCAGAGAGATTAATAGAATCTGCTAGAGTGTATGCTAAACAAAATAAGATAGATATTGAGTTTTATACTAAGGATATTATGGAGTTGGAGTTCTTAAAACCAAAATCATTTGATTATGTTATTATGTTTAAATCTGTTATTGGCAATATTAAGGAAAGGGTCAGACTTCTTAGGAAAATAAAAAAAGTTATGAAACCAGAAGGAATTTTGATATTTACAACTTATTACAGGTATTCAAATATAAAAAGGGCAATTAGTCTTGCTATTCTTGATACTTTTAAGTTCTTTTTTAATATTTTTAAAAGAAAAAAATTAGAGTATAGCTCTTGGAGAACTAATTATCATTGTTATGTTCATATGCCTTCTGTTAGACTAACAAGTAGAGAAATTAAAAAAGCAAAATTAAAATTAATTAAGTATTTTTATTCTAAAAGTATGACCTATATGTTTTTTATTGTAAAAAATAAAGATTTAAAAACCTCAAAAATCAAAGATTTTTGGGTCCAGAAAATCCAAACCAAATGAGGATTTTCTAGGAATCTTTAAGCAAAATAAAGAAATAAAATGAAAATAATATTAACAAGTGATGTTGAATTATGGTCTTGGAGTAGGAATTTTAAGAAAGACATAGAAATTGCTCTAAATAAATTAGTTGAGCTTGAAAAAAAAGAAAATATTCCTATTACTTTTTTTGTTTCACTTAGTGATAAAGGCTATGGGGAGGAAGATTATTTAAAGAAAATAATAAAAGTGATAAAAAAAATAAAAGATAAAAATATTGAGTTTGGAATCCATACTCATTGCAAGGGATTAAGTATTGATTTTATTAAAGAAGATAATTTGGGAGATTATGACAAAAAACAGATTATTAAGATTTTAGTATGGAATAAAAAAGAATTAGAAAAAGCAACAGGGAAAAAAGTTATTGTCCATAGGGCTGGGAATTATGGTATTAGAGATTTGAATAGTTTAAATGATATTTTTAAAAAACTTGGATTAAAGATTGATAGTAGTAATATAAACCAGTATTATAGCATACCAAAAAAATATAATAATTTTGTTGAAATTCCTCCAGCAACAAATAAAGAGTATTCTAAAAAACTTATAGTCTGGAGTCCTGAACAAATGTCATTAAAAGAGCTTACAAATTTTTATTATAAATCTAAAAAAAAGACAGATATTTTAGTTATTAATTTCCATAGTTTTTCGGTCTATGGAGATTTAGGAAAAAAGAAAAAAATATGGTATTCCCTGCCCAGATTTGTTAGAGGATTATTAAAACCTTTTATTAAAAAGATGAAAGAAAAGAAAAGAAAAAATAAACCAGAAGAAGAACTAGTTGTTAGTAAAAATTATGAAAAATTATTAAGAATGATTAGATTTTTGAAAAAACAAGGAGATGAATTTATTAATTTTCAGCAATACTTAGATAATGGATTTAAAAATGTTAAACAATTATCAAATTGATTTTAAAATTAAGGAATTATTAGGGGCTTTTTTTGGAAGAGTTAGAAAGAATTTAGATTTCTTTAATGGATTAAATAATTTTGTCTATGAGTTAGGTTCTGGTAGACAGGCAATTTATTTATGTTTAAAAGATATTGAGAGAAAAATAGGGCTTGGGGAAATTATTTGTCCTAATTATAGTTGCAAATCTATCCCTCGGGCAATAATTAAGGCTGGTTTTACTCCTGTTTTTGTTGATATGGATAACAATCTGTCTCTTGATTTTAAGAAGATTGAAGATGCTATTAGTAAAAATACTAAGGCAATTATATTTTATCATCCTTGGGGATTTTTACATAATAAAAAAATTATAGATATTGCTAAAAAAAATAATGTTTTAATAATTGAAGATTGTGCTCAGATATTAAATAATAAGCACAAGGTTGGAAGATTAGGGGATTATAGTTTTTTTAGTTTTAGAACAAGCAAACTAATTGGGGTTGGAAGTGGAGCTGTTTTATTAAGCAGGGAAAAGATTAGTATTCCTATACAAAAATCAAGCAAATTTATTCAAATTATTGATTTAAAGGACTTGATTTTCCGAAGCAAAATAATAAATTATCCTAAATTACGTGCTGGTTTAGAAAAATTAGAAGGCTTTAAACCAAAAAGAATGGGTAAATTTAATAAAAACCTTTTGATTAATGAATTAAAATTTATAGAATCTAAAATTGCAAAAAGAATAAATAATTATGAAAGAATAAAAAAAGCAGTTGAACAAACTAGAAATTTTAAAAATATTAATTTTGAGAAACAACAGATAATAAGTCCTGTTTATTTTCCTGTCTTATGTAAGGATAAAAAGCAAGTAATGGAGTTATTTAAAAAAAATAAAATTAATGCAACTGGTTATTATGATTTTATTAATAGTGATTGTTTTGAAGGAAGAGAAGTTGGCAGGCAAAATTCAGATAAATTCGCACAAAATTTAATTAATATTCCACTACATGATAAGCTTACAGATAATCAAATAGATTATATAGTTAAAATCATTCGAATTATTGATGCTAAGATTAAAGAATGATATTTGAACAAGAAGCTGGAAAAAATTGGAATGAAAGTGTTTATGAGGTTAGTTATACAAAAGAGTTTGCAGAAGCAAATAAAAGTGAAGGAGAAGTTTTTTTTGTCAGAGATAATGAAAATAAGGCTATTGTTGTAATTAAAAAAAAGGCAATTAAACTTTTATCTCGTGCTCAAATTTTTACTGATTGTAAAGATGAGGAATTTTTAAAAGAAATAATTAGTAAATTAAAAAAGATGGGAGTCCCATATGCAAGAATTGGAAATACAATGTTTGGTCTGAGAAACAAGATAAATATGCTTAATTCAAAAATAATTAAGAGAAATAGTTTTGTTTTGAATCTTAAATCAGATGAAAATGAAATATTTATTAATTTTCATCGAAGGCTTAAAAGAGCCATAAAAAAAGCCCAAGATGAAAAAGTTGAAGTTAAAGATATTGATAATAAAGAAGAATTAGAAGAGTATTATAAATTAAGTTTAGATACTGAGAAAAATATTCAAAAAGCAAAGGGTAGAAAAACATTTTTTATTCAAAAATATGAATTTTTTAAAAAACTCCTGGATAGTGGGATTGGAAGAGTAATTGTTGCTAAATTTGAAGGCAAGATTATTGCAGGAGGATTTTTTTTAGTTTGGAAAGACAAAGCTGTCTATTTTCAAGCTTGTTCTGATATTAATTTTAGGAACAAGGAGGGACCAAGTATTATTCAGTGGGAGGCTATTAAGAAATTTAAAAAAGAGGGTTTGAAGAAGTATGATTTAGGAGGAGTGACCCTAGGATTAGATGAAAAAGATTCAAGATATTTTGTTTATGAGTTTAAGAGGAAATTTGAAGGAGAATTAATTGAGTTTTATAATATTGAATTTGAATTAAATAGATTTAAGAGAATTCAAGATGGATTAATTAAACTAAGATATGGGATATAACCTATCTTACCAATAGGTATAAATTTTCCCATATATCTTATCATAATTTTAAGCTACACAAATAGTTCTCTAAAATTCTCATCTGTCTTTAAATACATAACTCAAAGTTTTATAAAATTTAAATATTTTGCAGAACAAAAATAGGCTGGTCATATTGCTCTTGCTTTTCTCTATCTTTTTCTAGTTGCTGTTTATTAAATCCAAAACCATCAACAATTTTCCATCCCTTAAATAAAAGAGGAAGGCGATGTTTTCCATACATCCTATGAGCATTCCAGAAAAGAGTGTCTTTTCCAATTGGAACTGCTAAAAAGAGAAGACCTCCTGGTTTAACAATTGATTTCATTTTTTGCATTGCTTCTAAATCCCCATTAGGATTTAGTTTATCCCCATATCTTCCTAATCCATCGTGTTCAAAAGTTGATATTGAAAATGCTATATCAAACTGCTGAGGATTTTTATTATATTGGGGGTAGGTAAGAGATTTTATCTTTGGGTGAAAAGAGATTATTTTATTATATTCAATTATAGTTACTTGTTTTGCTCCATATTCTAAAGCCATTGATTCATAAAAAGGCTCTACAGTCCCAATAACAGCAATATCTTTATCTTTTATAGAATATTTATCTAATGCCTGATATAAGCATTTATCTGTAAAACCATAACTTTCCTCACTTTTTTGTTTTACTTTTTCAATAAACTTATTAACATATTTTTTTGTGAAAATACGTGGAAAAATTGAGAGATAGTAATTATTTAAATACCACTGCTTTATTTTTACTTTTCCATCCATTGTATAGTCATTAAGAAAAGTAATTGGTATGGTTTTAGGAGGTGTTTTTCCAATCAAAGCTACAATTGTATAATTTATTTTTTTAATTAAATTTCTTATTACTTGTTTCATTTTGCTTTTTGAGGTTTGTTTATATTCTTTATTTTATATACTGCTAATCTATAATTTATCTATGTTTTGAAGATGATTTATTGTTCTTTTTTATGTTCTGTTATTGATGATTATTTGTTATTTAAATTAATTGTGCTTTTTCTTCTTGATTCTATAATTTCAATCAATCTTTTTTCAATTAATTCATCTTCTACAAATTTAGTTGGTTTATTTTCAGGATACCAGGGTTGTTTAAGATATTGTTCATATAATTCTGGGTTTTTATCTATTTCTATTATTTTCTTTATCAACCTCTTTATTGTTGTTGGTTGAATAATTAGTTTAAGGATTATTTGTTTGAAAACAGGTATTTTTATCATAAATCTTGGCATTTCGGATTTAACTTGTTTTTCAAAATCATGATAATTAAGAAAACTCCTAGTATTAAAATCTCTGTTTATTTCTGGATTTCCCCAATAAATAGGAATGCAGTTTGCTAACATTGGATGATAGATTTTTTCAGTTGTATATCCTGGGTAAGAGGTATTTTCAAAAGAGATTACAAATTTATAGTGTTTAAGAAATTCAATTTTTTCTTTTTGCCAATCTCCTATTGCATATCCAGGTATAAATCTCTGTTTTCTGTTTTTCTGTGCTCCAAAGGCAGGCATGTTTCTCATTGAATTTCCAGGAGCATCAATGTGCTTGTATTTTGATAGTTTTTTAAAAAAATTATTTCTAAAGGGGACATTATTAGAATAAATAAATGCACAAAATTTTGTCTTTTCTCTCTTTATTTTTTCAATATCTATATGTTTAATTAGATTTTTTCCAGCTCTTCCTTCAAACTTATAGTATGGAAGTCTCATATGTCTTGGAGGATTTATTTTGCTATCATAATCAAAAGTAAATGCCCAATCTGTCTTGCTCATATCTGGTTTACAATTTACAGATGTGTAGAATATTCTTGTTGCATTTGTCTTTAATTCTGGCATTTGTGATTTTTCATGTGAAAGTTCGTAAAGAATTTCATTAAAAAATGGAATCTTGCTTATGTTCTGCCTGATAAAACTCAAGAACTTTCTAAGTAAAGAGTCTCTTGGTATTGATTTTCTAATTCCAGTTGTATTAACAAAAGAATAAAAAATAAAATCTGGATTTTTATCTGTTATAATAACCTTATAATGTTTTTTTAATAGATTATTGAATAGATTTGATTCTGGATTATTTTTAGTGTTTTGCCCTAAATCATATTGAACCCTTATTATTGGTTTTGTAATTTTTTTTTTTTGCTTTTTTTTTGATTCTTCTTCCATTAATTAATTTGTAGAGTTATGTTTAAAAGATTATGTTTAGTAGAAAATAATTTATTTTTTAAAGATTATTAATGCAAATAGATAAAAATATCTACTTATTATTGTGGCTATACAAACTCCTACTACTGCCATGAACTGACTATATTGTATTAACCAGGTTATGAATACATAATTTAAGATTATATTAAGTACTGTTGAGACTATAAGGAGTTTAGCAACTTTTCCAGGTTTATTCTTTGATATTAAATATGAAGTGTAAATTGAAATCAAAGGGAAGGTGATTAATAAAGGTGTTAAAATCTTTAATAAAGAAACTGAAAGAAGATATTCTTTTCCAAAAACAATCAAGACTAGATAATATGCAAAGGTCAGTGTAAAAATTATTGAAGATATTGAAAGCAAAAAACTTAATTGAACAGATTTTCTAAGAGCCTTATCTAATCTTTTACCTTTTATCCTATTAAAAACAGGAAAAAGCACATTTGAAAATGCAAGAAGAGAACCTGCTGCTCCAACCAGACTAAAAGCAGCCCGATAGTATCCAATATATTCTGCTGAAACAAATCTTCCAAGCATAATCATGTCAATATATCCAAAAAATACTCCTGAGAGAATTGTCACTGAAATTGGAATTATAAACTTGTTTACTTCTTTTTTTTGTTCTTTATTAAGATTTATTTTTTCGGATTTTAAATATGGAATTTTTCTATTGGCAAATAAGGCTAGGAAGATTAATGTCAAAAAATAGCACATTGTTAATGCTAAGAATAATACAAAAAGATTAATTTCCTGAGATGCAAACTTCTTTAGAGAAAAAATCACCATCGCAGGAACAATTATTAATCTTAATGATTGAAGAACTATTTCACTGAAAAGAGGACCTCTAAAATTATTTGCAGCCCTGAAAACAAGATTGACTGTCCCTATAAAACCCATTGATAAAATATACAAAGAACCTGCAACTAGTGCTAAAAATATAGGTTTGTTATAATAATCTTGTGCAATAAATTTAGAAGCAATTAATAATGCTATCATTATTATAAATATAAACAGAAGTTTAAGTTTAAAGATATAATAAGTATAAGCTTTTGCTTTTTTCTTGTTGTTTTTTGCAAGAGCATTTGAAACAAATTTTACTAATACTATCCCAACTCCTAAATCTGTAAAAGCAGCAAATATTAAAATTGTGGAAAGTGCAAGACTGTATAATCCAAATAATTCTGGAAGAAGTAATCTTGCTAGAATAACAGTAAATAAAAGTCCTCCAAATTTTTCAACTAATGTTGTGGATGTCTGATAAATACTATTTTTAACAACTATCCCGGTATAACCATTTTGATTAAAACTCCTTTTTCTTAAAATATTAAAGATATTAAAGATATCTTTTTCTTCTTTTTTTATTTCAGATTGAATTCCTTTTTCAATCTTTACTGCTTTATTTTGCTTTGCAATTGATTTTGCCATAATTATTTTAGTTTTTATTGGTTTTTATTTGTTGTTGTTGAGATATTTCTCTATCCCTTTATACTCTTAAGCTACAGGGTGCAGTTTTTTGATTTTTCATTTGTATAACTCAGAGTTTTAGAGGAGATTAATAATCTATCTAATAGTAAAGGATTCTAAAGTTTAAATTGCAAACCCTATATTTATTAATATAAGAATATTAATATTATTGAAAATGAAGTATGATGTTGCTGTTGTTTTATCGCATGAATTAGAAGGAAGAGAGTTAAGTGAGCAGAGCAAACGAAGGGTGCAAGTAGGGGTTGGATTTTATAAAGATAAATTAGCTGAAAATCTCTTGATGAGTGGAGAGCATAAAAATAAAGGTAAAAAATATAAAATAACACTTGCACAAGCTATGGCAAAATATGCTTTTAAATTTAAGGTTCCTAAAAAACACTTGTTTAAAGAAGAACTTAGTCTTGAAACAGTTGGGCAGTTAATATTTAGTAAATTAATTATTGATAAGAAAAAATGGAAAAATATCTTAGTTATTAGCCATGATTATCATAGAGACAGAGTTGTTGAAATCATTAGTGTTGTTTTTGATAGCAATTATAAAGTTGATTTTGCAGAAGTAAAATCTAGATTTGATTTTAAGCAAAAAGAAGAAATTATGTTTAAAGAAGGTGCAAGCAAGGAAATATTTAAAAAAACTTTTCAAGATGTTGAGCCTGGAAACAACAGAGAATTATTAGATGTTTTGCTTGGAGAGCATGAAATTTATAAAAAAGAGCCTGAATATTTTTTAGAAAAACTTGAAAAACTTAGGTTGTTGAAGAGTAGATAAAAGCTTAAAAAGCCCTTTTTCTTAAATTTTAAATGGATTCTTTAGATAATGGAGCCTACACAGGAGATTCAAAAAAAAATCCTTATGTAGGAGATTTGGGAACTGGAATTGAATATGACCAATTAGAAGCAAATTTAAAAGTAATTGACCAAACAAGTAGTAGGCCCTTGATTACATCTCCTGCAAGAATTGGTGCTAAAAAAGTTGTAAAAAATCTTTTTGAATCTAAACATTTCTCAAAAATTAAAAGAATTTTAGATATTGGTTCTGGAACAGGTATTAGTGCTCTTGAAATATTTTTGCAGGGTGGCACTCACTTAAATGTAGATTGTGTTGAAATGTCAGAAGGTATGTGTGAAGTTGCCAAATATAAATTTCATCAAACTGTTGGTTTATCAGGGAAAGTTAAAGATAAGAATCTATTAAAATATTGGAAAGAATTCCGGCAAGAAAGTGCACCTTATAGTTCTCAAGCCAGATTTATTAATCAAGATTTTATGAAACTAGATTTAGAAAATTCTTTTTATGAATATGATGCTGTTACAGCTGTTCAGGTTATGCACTGGTTTGATTTAGAAAAGATATTTGGAAAATTAAGGTCAAATCTAAAAAAAGAAACCCCTGTTATTTGGGATAGTGCTTCACATTTTTATGATGATAAAGAATTTCCTTCTGCCCAATATGGATTTAGATATAATGATTTTATGGGCTTTGTTTTAGATGAAATCTCTAAAAAATTTGAAGTAGAAGATTATAAACAATTATCAAGACCCAAATATAATCAAGAAGATATTAAGAATATCACAAATTCACAAGGATTTAAAACAGAAAAAATAGGTTTATGGTTACAACCTGTTGATTTTCAGGATTTTGTTAGAGACATTGTTCCTGCTATTGTAAGAGAGGCTGTAATACCTAAAACAGAGAAACAAGAGTTAAATATAGTTACTCAAGAGGCAATTGCGAAATCAATTCAGAATCCTAAAGCTCTTTTAGATACAACTCATAAATATGATATTGTTCCCATATTTAAATCTAGAAAATTGAAATAAAATGAGTATTAATTTTTTTGATAAATTTTGGAAACCTTATTTAGAGTATGAAGTTTTTTTTGAAAGTAGTGAAAGTCAAATAAAAGAAGAAATAAAAGATCTTGATTTAAAAAAAGGGGAGGTTGTAGGTAATATAGGTATTAATTGGGGGCAATCTATTGAGCATATGTTTGAGGCTTGTCCTGAAATAGAACATGTTTATGGGATAGACTCTTCTGATATTATGTTTAGATTATCAATGGATGTATTTTCTCAAGAAAATTATCTTAAAAATTGGTGTGGGGGGCTTTCTCAAGCAGCTATTAGTTTTTTAGATGGTTTGCATAGGGAAGCTAGAAAATATCATTCAAAAACAAGTTTTATTTTTTCAAGTGCTGAAGAATTGCATAAAAAAGGACTTAGATTAGATAAAATTGCTGCAACAACCGGTTTTCACTGGCTTGAAAATCCTCAAACAATAGCATTTAGGTCTATGAATAAATCATTAAATATCGGGGGGCTTGTGACTTTTTCATCAGCTTCTGCACTATTTGAAGTAGAAAATCCGCAAGAGAGTTTTATATTAAATCCTTATTATACTAAATTTTTTGAGATTTTAGAAAAATTAACTAAGGGAAAATTCCAAAAAGATAAAGAAAGAAAGAAATATAATTTTAGTCATGTTAAAAAGACTATTGAAGATTCAGGGTTTAATTTTGAGAGATATAGAGAATCTAGAATGGAGATTACTAAAGAGATGATTGGGGAAGTATGCAAGGGTGGAATTAAATTTTTTAGTGATTATGATGCCAGAAATGAGACTATAAAAGAGCATGTTGAAGAAGCATTAAAGAGGGTTAGAGATTCTTTAGACTATGATGAATCTAATGCAAGATATGAAATATGCCCAATATTTACAATTAGAAAAATAAAAGATATAAAAGCTTAAATAATAGTGTTTTTAATCTTTTTCATGAAGATTGTTTTGGGAAGTGCTCAATTTGGGCTTGATTATGGTATTAATAATAAACAAGGCAAAATACCCTTGCAAGAAGCCTTTAAAATTCTAGATTTTGCTCTTGAAAATGGAATTGAATTTATTGATAGTGCAGAAAATTATGGGGAAAGTCTTGAAGTAGTTGGGAGTTATATTAAAAATAAAAATTCTGGTTTAAAGATTATCTCAAAAATCCATACAATGGATGCTGAAAAGATAGAAAAAGAATTATTAAAAAAATTAAATATAAATAAAATTCATACATATATAATTCATGATTTTGAAAAATTTTTAGAAAATCCTACTACAATTGAAGTCTTGAAAAAATTGAAAAAAGAAGGAAAAATTGAAAAAATTGGATTTTCTGCTTATTATCCTGGAGAAGTGGAATATCTTTTAGATAATAATGTTGATTTTGATGTTATCCAATTACCTTTTAGTGTTTTTGACCAAAGATTTGGATATTTATTTAGAAGATTAAAACAAAAAGACATTGAAATCCAGGTTAGATCTGTTTTTTTACAAGGACTTCTTTTTAAAAGTTCTGAGGAAATTGAAAAAGATAAAAGATTCTATATAATCAAACCAAAAATAATAAAATTAAGACAAATTGCAGAAGAGCTTAATATAAGTTTAGCAAGTTTATTACTAAATTTTGTTTATTCAAATGAAAATATAGACAAGATAATTATTGGTGTGAATAGTTTAGAAAATCTAAAACAAAATTTAGATAGTTTAAATGATAGGGAAAAAGTTAAAAAAGTATATAATAGATTATTATGGTTAAGAGAAGATAATGAAAAGATTATTCTTCCAATGAATTGGACTGAAATTCCATATTGGAAAAATATAAAATATGACCCTTTATCTAAGATAAATGAAAAAACTAAAATGAATCAAAATAAAAAGATAATTGCAGTAATTCAAGCAAGAGCTGGCGGAAGCAGGCTTCCTGGAAAGATGTTAAAGTTGATAAATGAAAAACCAGTGATTTCCTATATTGTCAATGCTGCAAAAAAATCTAAATTAATTAATGAAATAATTTTAGCAACAGTAGATTCTGAAGAAGAAAATAAATTACTAGAAATTGCGGGGCAACAGGGAATTAAGAGTTTTGCAGGAAGTGAAGAAGATGTTTTAGATAGGGTGTATCAAGCTGTAAAAAATCAAATTAAGGATAATGAAAAAGAGAATATGATTGTTGTGAGATTAACAGGAGATTGTCCGTTACATGATTCAGAGGTTATTGATAAAGTTATAAAAAATTTTTTAAATAATCCTATAGATTATAGCAGCAATATTCACCCTCCAACTTATCCAGATGGATTGGATGTTGAAGTTTTTTCATTTAATGCATTAGAAAAAGCATGGAGAGAAGCAAGATTACCTTCTGAAAGACAGCATGTTACTCCCTATATCTGGAAAAATAAAGATTTATTTAAAATTCTAAATATAGCACATTCTGAAGATTTAAACCACATGAGGTGGACATTGGATGAACAATCTGATTTTGATTTTATTAAAGCTATTATTGAAAAATTAAGGGATGAAGAAATAAATATTCAAAATGTTTTAAGAGTTTTAAGAGAAAATCCAGATTTAGAAAAAATTAATCAGAAGTTTGGCAGAAATGAAGGTTATGAGAAATCTTTAAGAGAAGACAATATAAAAGGTGAGAAAATAACAGAAGCTACATCTGATAACCTAAGGTATGGTGAGCAAGCAGAATCAGTTAGTAGGATATCAGAGAAAAAGAGTTTTAAGAAGAATAAAGAGTTACTAGAAAAAGCAAAAAAAATAATTCCAACTGCTTCACAAACTTATAGTAAAAGTTATAATTATTTTTGTGGAGATGTTAGTTTTTTAGAAAAAGGTAAGGGAGGTAGGGTCTGGGATGTTGATGAAAACTCTTATCTTGATTTTATTCTTGGGTTAGGAGCTGTTACAATTGGTTATAATAATGATAAAATTAATAATAAGATTAAAGAACAATTAGAAAAAGGAATTAGCTTTTCTATGCCTACTGAACTAGAAGTTAAGCTAGCAGAAAAACTTATTGGGATAATCCCCAGTGCTGAGATGGTTAAGTTTGTTAAAAATGGTAGTGATGCAACAACAGCTTGCATTAGACTAGCTAGAGCATATACAAAGAAAAACATAATTGCTTGTTGCGGTTATCATGGATATCATGACTGGTATATTGGAACAACAGACAATGATTTAGGAATACCTTTAGACATCAAAAGATTAACAAAGACTTTTCCATATAATGATATTGAATCTTTGAAAAGGATATTTAATGAAAATAAAAATGAAGTTGCCTGTGTAATACTTGAACCTCTTCAGGCAAATGGGCCAAAAGAAGGTTTTTTAGAAGAAGTTAAAAAATTATGTTTTGAAAATAATTGTGTTTTAATTTTTGATGAAGTTGTGTCTGGATTTAGATCTGATTTAGGCGGTGCTCAAAAATTATATGAAGTTATTCCAGATTTGAGTGCTTTTGGAAAAGGAATTGGAAATGGGGCATCTATATCTGCTGTTGTTGGAAAAAAGGACATTATGAAGTTAATTGATAAAGGTGCTTTCATATCAACTACATTTGGTGGAGAAACCATAGGTTTAGTTTCTGCTCTTGAAGTAATTGAAATTTTAGAAGGTAAAGGAAATATGGAACATATAATTGCACTAGGAGATAGATGGAAAAATAAAGTCAGAGAACTAATTAATAATAAAAATCTTCAAGAAGTTGTAGAGATTTATGGAATTTCTCCTCATTGTGGGGTTATATTCAAGGATTATAAAAATTTAAGCAGTAAAGATTTTTTTTCTGTTTATCAACAAACTTTGATAGAAAATGGAATATTAAGTGTTGGAATTAATAATTTTTGTTTGGCGCATACAAAAGAAGATGTTGATAAATTTGTTAAAGCTGTTGATTTTGCCCTAGATGAAGTTAAAAAAGCTGTTGATAGAAATAATGTTGAAGGATTAATTAAGGGTAGAAGATTTGAGCCTGTTTTTAAGAGGTGAAAAGATATAACTCTTTTTTAAATTAAAACATTTCTTTGTTTAAAAAGATAAGATTTACTATCTATATTTTCAAATAATTTATTTTATGAAGTTGAGATAATGAGTATGTAAGAATTGTTATTGATGTTTAACTTATTATTTTCTCTAATATTTCTTTAAATTGTAAAATGGTATTCTATTTTATCTTCAAATTCTCTAATTTTTTTATAACCTGCTTTTTCAAATGCTTTTATTGAAAATATATTAAATGGTTTTATATTTGCCATTATATAATATGTTTTTGGATTGTTTTTTAAATAATAATTTGAAAGAAGTTTGAGGATTTTAGTGCCATAACCTTTTCCTCTATGAATTGGTGAAACATTAAGGCTAACTACTGAAAAACCTTCTGGTCTTTTGTCAAATCTGATTGTTCCAATTGATTTATTAGTCTGTCTATCAGAAATAATAAAAATTTCTCTATCTTGATTTTTTAGAGATTTTTCAAACCATTTTTTGTGTTGTTCAAGAGTTATTTGCTCTGTATTCAAAGAGTTTTTACGAGTTTCTTCATCATTTCTCCAATTAAACAAATCAGTCATATCATCAATTGTTGCAGTTCTAAATTCAATACCATATGAATTTGCTAAATCTTGTTTTTCTAAATCTTGTTCTAAAATTGGTTCGGATTCTTGTATATTTCTCTTTACTTGTTGATTTAAAATCTTTTCAAAATACCTTGCTTCTAATCCTGCTTTTTCTTTTCCTTTTCTTAAAATAATCAGATTATCTTTTGAAAAATTCTCTCCTAGGATTATATTTTTAGAAGCATAAATAATATTTTTGCAGAAATCATAAAGTTCTTTTTCTTCATCAAGAACTTTTTTATTTTTTTGCCCTAATGCTTGTTCTAAATCTCTTATACTTTTTACCATAAATCCTAATTCAGTGGGTGTGATTCCAAATCTTTGGTCAGGCCCTTTTAAATTATTATCTGTAGTAAAATGTTTTTCAATTACACTTGCACCTAAAGCAACTGCTCCAAGGGGGGCAATTATTGGATTTTTTGAATGGTCTGATAATCCGACATTAAGATTAAATCTTTCTTTTAAAAAAGGGATTGATTTTAGATTAACTGAGTAGAGGGGGGTTGGATATTTTGCAGTGCATTGCAAGAGAGTTATCTGGTTATTTCCCTCTGCTTTGATTGCATTTACTGCTATTTCAATATCTTCTATTGTTGAAGCGCCTGTTGATAAAAGTATTGGCTTTTTTAGTCTTGCAATCTTCTTTAGCAAAGGTATATTTGTTATTGAGTAAGAAGCTATCTTATACATCATTATATTTATTTTTTCTAATTCATCTACGGCTTGTTCATCAAAAGGAGTGCATAAAAACATGATTCCTTTTTCATCGCAGTATAATTTTAATTTTTTAAGCCAGTATGGAGGGAGCTCTGATTCTTGGATTATCTCATAGATTGTCTTTTCTTTTTCTAAATAATCTGCAGTTCCTGCATTTTTTGAATACAACTTGCTTGCTTTAAATAATTGGAATTTTATTGCATCTGCCCCTGTTTCTACTGCTGTATTTATTAATCTCAATGCCTGCTGATAATTAATATTAGGATTATCTGAAATCCTAAAATTTGAGCCTGCTTCTGCAATTATAAATGTAGGTTCCATTTTGATTATTTTTTTATTAATATTTTTTATTCAATTTATACTGATAATTTCCAATTATTTGTTTTTTGAAGGGGATTTATTAGTTTGATTAATCTGATGTTGTTTGTTTAGCTTGTCTTGGGGAATATTACTAATATTCCTTACAGAAAAAGGAGTATATAAAATATATCTATGAATTAGATTATATGCTCTAAATTATATATATTACAAGATAAGTAAGAAAGTTTTTTAAAAGCATTATATCTTGTGTTTTTACTATGTTTGATATAATAAAAGATAAAACTATCCTTATAACTGGTGGGACAGGATTTTTAGGCAGAGCCCTTGTTAGAGAAATATTAAAATATGAACCCAAGGGGATTAGGTTATTTAGCAGAGATGAAGTTAAACACCATCATGTTCAGGAGATGTTTAATAATCATCCAAAAATTAAAAATTTTATTGGAGATGTTAGAGATTATCCAAGATTATTAAAAGCAGTTAGGGGAGCAGATATTGTTATACATGCTGCTGCTTTAAAAAGAATTGATATGATTGAGTATAATGTTGAAGAAGCTATTAAAACTAATATTCTTGGGACTATGAATGTTATTCATTCTTGTTTAGAAGCTGATGTTGAAAAAGTTGTTTTTATTTCAACAGACAAGGCTTGCTCTCCTATAAACACTTATGGTGCCTGCAAATTTGTTAGTGAGAGAATCTTTACAGAAAGTAATTATAATAAAGGAAATGCAAAAACAATATTTACAGTGGTTAGATATGGGAATGTTTTAGAAAGCACTGGGTCTGTTATTCCTTTTTTTATTAATAAAATTAAAAATAAAGAGGATATTCCTGTTACAGATTCTAGAATGACTCGGTTTATTATTAGTCCTTCTCAAGCTGTTCAATTAATTTTTAGTGCATTAAGATATGGAATTGGAGGAGAGGTTTTTGTTCCAAAACTTCCTTCAATGAAAATAACAGATTTAGCAGAAATTTTAAAATATAGATTTAATTCTAATAATGAAACAAAAATTATAGGAATTAGGCCTGGAGAAAAAATCCATGAATTAATGATTAATGATACAGAGATTTTGAAAACTTATGAATTTAATAATTTATATGTTATTAATTCCTGTATTTTGGAAAAATTTATTTCTCATATTTTGCCTCCAGAGTATATAAGGGTGGGGAAAAAATTAGATGAAAATTTTATAAAAGAGTATAGTTCAAGAGATTGTGTTGTATCTAAGGAAGAACTAAAGCAAATTCTTGAAACACTAAATTTATAGGGTGTGATTTTAAATATGATTTCATATGGAAGACAAGCGATTAATAATGAAGATATTAGAGAAGTTGTTGAAACTTTAAAGAGTGATTTTTTAACAACAGGCCCAAAGGTTCAAGAATTTGAGCAAGATATCTGTAGATTTGTTGGTTGTAAATATGCTGTTGCTGTAAGTAGTGGAACTGCTGCACTTCATCTAGCTTGTCTGGCTGCAGGATTAAAAAAAGATAATGAACTTATCACAAGTCCTATGACTTTTGCTGCATCTGCAAATTGTGCATTATACTGCAATGCTAAGCCTATTTTTGTTGATATCAAAGAAAATGGGCTGATTAATGAAGAAAAAATTGAAAATGTTATTAATAAAAAAACAAAAATCATTATCCCTGTCCATTATACAGGTCTTGCTTGCAATATGGAAAAGATTAAGCAGACAGCAGATAAACATAAACTAGTTATTATTGAGGATGCTTGTCATGCCCTTGGAGGTAAATATAAAGAAAATATGATTGGCAACTGCGCATATTCTGATATGTGTGTTTTTAGTTTTCACCCTGTAAAACATATAACTACTGGAGAAGGTGGAATAATTACAACAAATTCAAAACAATTATATGAAAAATTATTAAAATTGAGAAATCATGGCATTGAAAAATCAGATAAAGAACCTTGGTATTATGAGATGGTAGAGTTGGGTTATAATTATAGGATAACTGATTTTCAGTGTGCCTTAGGCATAAGCCAGTTAAAAAAAATAGAAAGATTCATTAATAAAAGAAGGGATGTTGCTAAACATTATAATCTAGTTTTTACAAAGAATCCGGATATTAATTTTTTAAAAGAAACCCCTGAGCAGTTTAGCTCTTATCATCTTTATGTTATTAAAGTTAAAAATAAAGAAATTAGGAGAAAATTGTTTGAATATTTAAAAGAGAATAATATCAATTGTCAAATTCATTATATTCCGGTATACTGGCACCCTTATTATGAAAAATTAGGTTATAAAAAAGGTTTATGTCCAAAAGCAGAAGAATTTTATGAACAAGTTATCAGTATTCCAATTTTTGTTAAGTTAACAAGTGAGCAACAGGATTATGTTATTGAAAAGATAAAAAACTTTTTTGAGGAGTTATAAAAAATTATAATGGATAGTAAACAAGTTATGCAATTATTTGAAATTATTGAAAAAAATACTAAAATTCCTGAGTATGAAATCGAGAATTGGAATATTTGGGGTATTTTAAGAACAAGGATTGCGTTTAGTTTATTAGGGCGGGAATTTGGCAAGAAAAAGAGAATCATATATTTAATTAAAAGATTCCCAAATTTACTTAGAATATTGAAGAGTTATGTTGCTTATGGGTTTATACCCTATACCAAAGATTATTATGATGTTTTAGTTAGGACAACTACAGATGCAAAAAGAGATTTTATAAATAATAAATATAAAGATGTTTATTTTGATGATATTATCACTAATTCTGATTTGAAATATTTTGTTATTGAAGATTTAGGAGTTATGGAGGATTTAGGCAGGAAAAAACATTTTAAACCAACTTTAACAAGGGTGGGTTATTTTTCAGAAGGATTAAGATTAAAAGCATTTTTGAAAAAAGTTTATATTGATAAAAATCATTTAATTAAAATAAAAAAGGATATTATCAACGAGTTGAAAGATTTGAAAAGAAAAAAAGGCTTGAAAGATATTGATAAACTAATTAATTTTATTGAAAATGATTTTGAAAGGCAGATTATTAGATTTTTTAAGATTAAACAAGTTTATAGAGAATTGTGTGAAAAAATAAATCCTAAAATTTTTATGTTATTTGCTTCCTATGGTCTAGAGGCTATGGTTGCAGGGGTTAAAGAAGCTGGTGTCAAGGTTATTGAACTTCAGCATGGAATAATTTACAAAGACCATTTTGGATATATCTATGGAAAACATTTAAATAAATACAAAAACAAGTATCCTATTCCAGATTACATACTGACCTATGGAAAGTACTGGAATGAAGTTTTATTAAAAAATAGTTTTAGAAATAAAAATGAATTAATTAGTGTTGGAGGGTGTAGAATTGATTTCTGGAAAAAATTGGCAAAAGAAATGCATAAAGAAGATGGGGTGTTTGAGAATATTTTTATAACCTCTGTTGGTGGAAATCCTAAATCTTTAATAAAATTTGTTAAAGAAGTCTTATTAATCTTAAAGCAAAAAAATATCAATGTAAGAATAACAGTCAAACTTCACCCTGGAGAATCAAAACAAGGGTTGAAAGGATGGATGAAGTTAAAGCAAGAATATAATAGCTTAATGATTATTCATCCTCAGGCGCTTAATCTATATAATCATTTTCTTAATTCTGATTTTCATGCGAGTATTTTCTCTAGCACACATTATGAAGCAATTAGTGTTGGAAAACCTACTGCCATTTTAAAACTAGATGGGTGGGAAAATATTTCTGAATTAATTAAATGGGACATTGCAAAATTAGTAAATAACCCTGAACAATTTGTTAAATTAATAGAACATTCTATTAAAAAAGATGATTTTTATAAAAATTGGGTTAAGAACACAAGAGAGAGAACAAAACAGGCTCAAGAAGAAGATGCTATAGATAAAAATGTGAAGGTTGTTAAAAGAATATTAAAATGAAACTAAGACAAGTAAAACAACTAAGAAACTTTTTTGAGAAATATCTTAATTATAAAGGAATTAATCTTTGGTTAGTTAGTGAGACTGCTATATTTACTCATTTTTTAAATAATCCTAAAAAAATTAGAATGCATCAAAAATTAAAACATAGAGTTATGAAATATGTGATTATGTATAAAAATAAACAAAGGGAGAAAGAAAAGATAATAAGTTCTGGATCTTTAAAAGAAGGTTCTGATGAATCAGAAAGTGGCACTGAAGTATCTGAAATTGCTGATGTTGCTATTTTAGTAAGTGCTGCAAGTCATGTTTCTACACTTATTCCTGTGATTAAAAAAATAGGTGTTAAAAATGTTAAAATTATAAAATATGATAGATTAAGCTCTGAAATAACAAAAGAGCATTTAGAAAAAAATAAGATAGACTATACTAGTATTGATAGCTATATGGATGACAAGGTTAAGCAAGAGTTGAAAAATGCAGGAAAATGGTTAGAAAGACAGTTTGACAAAATTAAGAATGATGATGAATTAAAAAAAATATTAGTAGAAGATTATGAATATGTGATTGATGTTTTAGAATATTTTATGAAGACTAGAAAAAGATTTATTGAAGCAATAAGGTTGATTGAGCTAGTTGCTAAGATTTATGAAAAAAATAATACTAAAATTGTTGTTTTAGCAGAAGATAATCATGATTTTGGAAGAGCTGCTGTTTTGGTTGGTAGAAAAAAGAAGATTAAAAGTTTAGTTGTTCAACATGGATTAAATTATGGAAATCCTATTTTTAATGAAGTTATTGCGGATAAAATGGCTGTTTTTGGTGAAAAAGAAAAACAGCATCTTATTGATGGAGGAGCAGAGTCTAATAACATAATTGTTACTGGTCAACCTAGATTTGATGAAATTACAATTAGAAGTAGAAGATTAAGAAAAGATGCTTGTAAAGAATTTGGATTAGATGATAAGAAAAAAATTATTATTTTTGGTGCCCAACCACCTCAAAGCCAAACAATTATAAATGCAAATATAGAATTTATTGAAACAGTTAATAAAATTATAAATAATGGCGATAATGGGTTTGAGTTTGTTGTTAAGCTTCATCCTCGAATGGAAAAAGAGGATTTTCCACCTCTTCCTGAAAATGTTAAAGTTTTCAAAGATGTTAATTTATATGATTTATTTGATTGCTGCGATTTATTAGTGACCTGCTATTCAACTGTTGGAATAGAATCTGTTTTTTTAGGCCGTCCATGTATTTCTATTGAAATTGGAGAAAAATTAGGTAGTATAAATTATGGTGGAGAAGGAGTTGGATATACTGTTTATGAGAAAGGTATGTTAAATCAAGCTATTAAAAAAGTTTTGTTTGGAGTGGAATTTAATAAAAATTTTGAAAAAAACAAAATGAATTTTATTAGAAATTTTGCCTATAGACTTGATGGGAAATCAACTCAAAGAATTGTTGATTTGATAAATATAATGAAGATGAAAAGATAAAAGAAAATATCAATGTTATATCCGTAACCCTTCAAAAATAAATAAGAGTAGGACAAAAGGTTATATTGAGAGGATATTAAATTAAGTATCAATATTAAAATTAAACATAAAAATGGTATTAGTTAAAAGATTTAAATATTCAAGCAAACCAGAATTAAAACTAAATTTAGTTCAAAAACAAACAAAACAAAAAGTTATTGAAAAAATTAATAATAAAAAATATGCTTTTGAATCAATAAATCAATGTCCTATTTGTAAAAATAAAGATTTTGCTGTCTTGGCTGAAAAAGACAGATATGGATTTAGATTAAACACTGTTGTTTGTAATAATTGTGGATTGGTTTTTACAAATCCTAGATTTAATGAAAAAAGTTATAATCAATTTTATAAAAAAGATTACAGAAATTTATATATTGGGAAACCTGGCAGATTTGATGTTTTATTTGATTCCCAGTATAAACATGGTAAAAAAATCTATGATTTTATTACTAAATACCTTCCATTACTCGAAGGGAGTGTTGTTGAAGTAGGGGTTGGTTCAGGAGGTATTTTAAGTTATTTTAAAGACAAAAGATTTAATGTTAGAGGAGTTGATTTTGATGAATCTTATTTAAATTATGGACGGCAAAAAGGTCTTGATTTGTTTTTTGGAAATATTGATGAATTAATTAAACGAAAAACAAAAGCAGATTTAGTGATTTATTCTCATGTATTTGAACATATTCTTGATTTAAAAAAAGAATTAGATAAAATCAAAAAAATATTAAATAAAGATGGTTATATTTATATTGAAGTTCCTGGGATAAAAAATTTAGAGAAAAACTATGAATTAGATTTTTTAAAATATATTCAAAATGCTCATGTTTATAACTTTAGTCTTGCTTCTCTAACAAATATCTTAAAACAAAATGGCTTTGAGCTAATTTATGGTGATGAAGATGTCAAAGCTGTTTTTAGATTAGCTAAGAATAAAAAAGCAAGAACTGAGGATTATATTAAAGATTATAATGCAGTTATCTATTATTTATTAAATTTAGATAGAAAAAGAAGATTTAGATTTCTTAATAAGAACTATTTAAAGGGTAAGGCCTCTGATTTTAAGAAAAAGATTTTGAGATAGTATATAGTTCTCTGCAATAATGCTTATAAATCTTGAAGAAATTTAAAAGTAGTTGAGTGTTAGGAGATAAGACATTAGATCTGCCTTTGTATATCCTCAGAGTTATAATGTCTGTTGAGGGTAAATATTGTATAACAATAATCATTAAAAAGAAGAAATAACAATAACCCCTCAAATGCAAGAAGAAAATTATCGCATAATTGTGCGTTAAATTATTGAACAAAACAAAAAAACAAGGAGAAGATTGAGGATGGAAGAGAAAAATTTGGAGAAGAAAAACATAATAGCAATAATTCCTGCTAGAAGTGGTTCAAAGGGTATCCCAGATAAAAATATAATGAGCATGCATGGGAAACCAATGATAGCTTATTCCATAGAACATGCTCTTGATTCAAAATTAATAAATAGAGTTATAGTGAGTACTGATAGTGATTTTTATGCAGAAATAGCAAAAAAATATGGAGCAGAAGCCCCGTTTATTAGGCCAGAAGAACATGCTCAAGACAAAACTCCTGATTTCCCGGTTTTTCTTCATACAATAAATTGGTTAAAAGAAAATGAAGATTATGAGCCGGATATAATCGTGCATCTACGCCCAACACATCCCCTAAGAGATGTTAAAGACATTGATAAGATGATTGAAATCCTAATCAATAACCCTCATTTAGATTCTGTAAGATCTATAATAGAGAGTCCTGAAACTCCTTTTAAAATGTGGTTTTTGAAAGAAAATAATTTACTATCTTCTGTTGTAAATACAGAAATAAGAGATGCACATAATCTCCCAAGGCAAGTTTTGCCAAAAACATTTCTTCAAACTGCTAGTATTGATGTTCTAAGAACTAAAACCCTTTTAGAAAAAAGATCTATGACTGGAGATAATATACATGGATATATAATTAATGAAATATATGATATAGATTCAATAGAAGATTTGGAAAAGGCATTATTAAACAAAAGCATTAATCTAGAAAATAAATCTTTTTGCATTGATATAGATGGAGTTATAGCAACATTAACTCCTGGAAATAATTATAACCAGGCATTGCCATTAAAAGAAAATATAAAAATAATAAATATTCTTTTTAATAAAAAGAATGAAATAATCTTATTTACAGCAAGAGGAAACAAAACCGGAATTGATTGGGAAGAAACTACAAGAAACCAACTTAAGGATTGGGGAGTAAAATTTCACAAGCTTATGTTTGGCAAACCTGCTAGCGATTATTACATTGATGACAGGTCAATATCTATTCATCATTTAAAAAAGAATCTTAAGGGGGGGTGAATCTAATGAGTGAATTATTTGAAAATTTATTTATTTTTGAAATGGCTAATAATCACCAAGGAAATTTAAATCATGGTTTAAATATAATTAAAGAAATGGGAGATCTAGCAAAAAAGCAGGATATAAAAGCTGCTGTAAAATTCCAGTATAGGGATCTGGATACTTTTATTCATAAAGATTTTACTGATAGAGAGGATTTAAAACACATACCCAGATTTTTAAGTACAAGACTTTCTGACGAAGAATTTTTTACACTTTCAAAATTTACAAAACAAAATGGAATGTTATCTATAGTAACACCTTTTGATGAAGTTTCTGTTGACAAATGCATTAGAAATGGAATTGATATAATAAAAATCGGAAGTTGTAGTGCTAAGGATTGGCCCCTTTTAGAAAAAATTGCAAATAGTGGAAAACCAGTAATAGCGTCCACTGGAGGTCTTGATATTCATGAAATAGATAACCTAGTCAGTTTTTTTGAACATAGAAATGTTGACTTTGCAGTAATGTATTGTGTTGCATTGTATCCTTCTCTAAATGATTCTATACATATGAATTTTCTTGAAAAATTAATAAAAAGATATCCTAAAAGAATAATCGGATATTCAGGTCATGAAACTCCAGATAATTTAGATATTGTAAAAACAGCTGTATGCAAGGGGGCCAAGATATTTGAAAGACATGTAGGTCTTGAAACAGATGAAATCAAATTAAACAAATATTCTATGAATCCCTCACAAGTTGATGAATGGGTTAAAGCAGTTTTAACTATTAAAAAAATATGTGGGCAAGTAAATAAAAAAATTGATGAGACAGAAAGAGAATCTTTATTATCCTTAAAAAGAGGAGTTTATGCTAAAAGATTGATAAGTAAAGGTGAGAAAATAAATAGAGAAGATGTTTATTTTGCTATGCCCTGCCAGTCAGAACAAACAAGTAGTGAAGAAATGGGTAAAATGAGGTCATTATTAATTGCAGAAAGAGATTATCAACCACATGAGGCTTTATTTATCCATGATACAAGTAAGGATCCTATAGCCAATACAAGAAAAATTATACATGAATATAAAGGAATGATTAATGAAGCAGGCATAAGATTAGGAAAGAATTTTGAACTTGAATTATCTCATCATTATGGATCAGAGAGATTCAGAGAAGTTGGAATTCTCATAGTTAATATAATGAATAGAGAATATTGTAAAAAGATTATATGTTTATTGCCCAATCAAATAAATCCAAATCACCTTCACAAGAAGAAAGAAGAAACCTTCCAGGTTTTATGGGGCAATTTAAAAGTTAATTTAGATGGAAAGATGTATAACTTATTCCCAGGAGATCTATTATTAATAGAAAGAGATAAAATGCATAATTTTTCTTCAGATACTGGAGCAATATTTGAGGAGATATCAACAACCCATTATGGGAGAGATTCGTATTATGAAGACATAGAAATATCAAGTTTAGACCCTATTGAGAGAAAAACTAAGATTGATAATTGGTGAAAAAATTATTTTTTAAAATCTTCAGTTTTTTTGCATAATTTTTGGAATGATTCTGTTGCTAATAATTGAGAACTAAACTCTAATTCTAACCAACCCTCTAATTAAACTAAATTCTCTAGAGTTTAATGAGTTTCTATAAGATAAATTAATTACATCTAATATGGAATGAAATAACATTCCTATTAAGATAAAGATAAAAATTGGAATAAAATATGCAAGAATTGCAATTAAGGCTAAAAATTCAATTGTATGAAAAATCATTAAATGAGGTTTTTTATCTACTTTATTTTTTAAATAAAAATATGCTCTCTTTAAACTAAAATCTCTTTTTTTATAAACATACCAAATATAATGGTCAAAATCAATTAAAAATGATGCAAAGAAAATCAGGGATGCTTGAAATAATGTTATGGGCAGCATAAAATAAGCTAATATTGAGGATATTAGTCCGAATATAGCATGGTATTTTGGTAACATGTTTTTTGATTTTTATTATTAATAACTCTTATGGTTTTATGTTTTAAAGATGAGTTGATTAATTTATTTGATGTGGAGATTATTTTAAATAAGTTATTAATATCTTATTCTAAATCCAAGGATTCTCTTAATTCTTTTGTATTAAATATTTTAATTGAGGATTGTTTTTTAAATGCATGTTCATTAGACCAAATTGCACTTTCTAGTTTAAGTGCGAGTGCAAAATAAGGTGTGTCTTTATCTGATTTGTGTGGAGACAATTCTTGTGCTTTTGATTCAAATTCCTTATATTCAGAAGAAGAGCAGACAGATATAAATTCTTTTATCTTTTCAATTAATGATAAAATCTCATCATTTGATAGTTTAGAATATTTGATTAAATCTGGAATATTGCCTCTTAATTCATCAATTCCATGCGATGGTGAAAATAATTTTAAGTTTAAAGATTGTGAATTCATAATAATAAATCTTACTGGATTATCTCTAAAAAATGAAAATAATATATTTGCATCAACCACTAGTTTCATTTACCAACCCTCTTCTTTATGTCTTTTCCAGACTCGTTCTTTAACTTCATTGCCTAATCTTAAACAATCTTCTTCAGTTAGCTCTGACTTTTCTAGCATTTTATCTAACTTCTTAAGCAATAATGCTCTTTTAGCTTTTTCAGTTAAAAACTTTCTAACAGACTCTGAGAAATTTATTTCTGGGAGCAAGTCTAATTGCTTTTTGAGTTCTTCTGGTATAGATAATGTTATGTTTGGCATTTTAAATTTTTTAAATAGTTTATTTTAATGTCTTATCTGTGTATGCTGTGAAAGTTGTGCAGATATATAAATGTTTTGTTTTATATTTTGAAATAGATGTTAAATTAAAATATCTGTTAATAATTGATGTTATGCAGATGAGTAGAGGTTGTTGAGATTCATGCTACTATCAGATTATGTTCTGAAGATGATTTGATTAACTATCCTACTCTCTTCATAATTAAACTTCCATTAACTTACTGATTATTTCTATCTTACATCAATAACTGTTTATTATGTCTGGCTGAAGATCAGTAGATTTGAACTGATATACATCAAGTTAATGATATTAATTATCTATTCCAATAATCTCTAATGATTTATGTTTCGAAGATGTGTTGATTAGCTATATTGATATTGATATTAAACTTACATTAGATTACTAATATTTATTTCAGATATTTCATCTATTCTTTTAAAATTCTTTTTACTATTTCTGAGAATGCTGGTCTTGTTATAAAAACACCAACACTAATTCCAATTATTGTTGTAATTGCAAATCCTTTTAATAATCCAGCTCCTGCCCAGACTAAAGGTAGAAGTGCAAATAAAGTGGTTACATAGGTTCCAAGGATTATATACAGGGCCCTCTTAATTTTTTCTTTTATAGAAAGACTTTCTTTTATTTGAGATTCATCTAAGATAATAATTTGAGAGTCTACTCCGGTTCCAATTGCTGCTATAATTCCTGCAATAGCAGGGAGGTCTAGATTTCTCTTGAATAATGCAGAGATTCCCAAGATGATTAAAATTTCTGCTAAACTTGTTAATAAAACTGCTAAAGATAATTTTATTTTCCTATATCTTAAGAAAACAACAATTCCTACTGCAAGAATTGCTGCTATTCCTGCAATCATGATTGTATTAATAAACTCTTTTCCTAATAATGGAGATATTGAATCTAGTTTTTCAATCTTTAATTTAAATGGAAGGCTTCCTGTAATCAGGACTGTCTGAAGTTGCTTCATGTTTGCAGTTGCATCATCATATGCTTCTTGTCTTGTTGCCCCTGTTCCAGAGCCTGAAATTGCAATTTGTGTTGTTGTGCTTCCTTTCAAATCTTTGCTTATATATAAAGAGTCAACTAATTTATCGTCTAAATATAAGTCTAATTTTTTCTCTAAGTATTGAGGGAGTGTTACATTAACTCCAAGTTTATTAGTTATATCTGCATGCCTGTTTGCAGATTCTTCACTTAATGATATTGCAAATCTGAAACTACACACTTCTCCTTCCTGAACAGCATTACAGGAATAAATACCAGATTGATCGCCTGTTCTTGCAACATAAGTTATATCTTTATCTCCTCCAACATAAACAGTTTCATTTCCAATTCTTGCTTCAAACTTTCCTTGTTTTGCAATTAATT
>CAZGSA010000001.1:0-46531 GCA_964528215.1 Candidatus Woesearchaeota archaeon | reverse complement strand
ATATCTTCAAAAGAAATTTCTATTTTAGGGTGTTTAATTTTATAGACAATATAAGCTAATCCTTTTAAAATTAAAGTTCTTGTCTTTTTTATTACTAGGAAAATTATGGAAATTATCAAGAATAAAATTAAGATTAACAATAACAGGGTGATATTATTATTTGTATAAAGTGTTCCTGAGGATTCTCCTGATTTTTCTTTATTTCTTATTTTTTCAGGAATTTTTATATTTATTTTTCTAAAAGATTGAGCCCTATAATCTCCATAACCTGATTGAACATATAAATCATAGGCTCCATCTGAAATTTCATAGGGAAGATTTAACTGTGTTGTTTTCCTTTTTTCTTCAAAACTCCCTAAATAAATAGTGTCTTTTCCCAACATTATTTTTTTTCCTGAATCTTCAATCCAAAATTCTATTACAACATCACTATTAATTTCAGCCATACCTTTTACAAGATATTCTAATTCAAAATTAAGATGTTCTATTAGTGAATTAATCACTTTTATTTCTACATCAAATAATTTGACACATTTGGATTCATAGCAACTATAACCTTTATCACAATCTGCATCTTTGTAACATATTCCAGGAATTCTTACATCTCTTCCAGAATTACTAATAGAATTACCCCCTGTTGAACCCGGAGTTTCAATAACAACGGGAGTCTCCCTTGCAGAATAAACTGAAAAACCAGGAACTGTAAAAGTTAAAATATTATTTGTATAATCTTCTTCAACACAATCAGTACAAACAACACTATCTCTTAAGACTTGAGGATTATTAAATGTTAAATTATAGAGTATTAATCTTGCATTTGTATTTAATCCTGTTAATGCTGTTGAATTTACTTCAATCCTATTTTGAGATATATTAACATATTTACTAAAATTAAGAACTGAATTCTCAATATCTTTAGATAAATCTAAATTTTCTAAAAAATTTATTTTTCCATAGGCTCTTTTTTCTAGAGTTAAATTAGCAATTGAGATTAGATTACTTGTATCTGTCCTCTCAGTACCACTTACACCTTCCCCACCACCTCCGGCAGTAGGAGCAGGAAAACTAGTAGAGTTTCCATCAAATTCAGAATCATCAATAATAATAGAATAATCTATACTAAGATTTCTTGTTTTACTTAAATTTTTATTTTTTGCAATATCTGTGCAATTTATACTCCAATTATATTCTCCGTTTAAAAGATAAATTGTTATATTATTTGTCTGTTCTTTTAATGGATTATGAATTGTTGTGTTTAAAACTTCATTGATAATCAAACTGCAGTTAGATATTGGATTTGCATCTAAAACATCATAATAAAAATCAATAGTATTTGCAGTATTATTCTGAGTATTATTTGAAGGAGATATCAGATGAATTATAGGTAAAGTCAAATCAATTGTGAGGTTAACACTATCACTTCCCTTAAGACTTGCAGAATCATTAATCCAGAGATTAATTAGATTATTTCCTTCTGATAAATTCAAAGTTATGTTTATACAACTTGGAATTGATTGATTTTCTTGATTATTTATAGAATACCAACAAGAGTCAGTATCATTTGTTAAAATACTATAGTTTAAGGCTATGCTTTCATTATAATTAAAATACTGATTATCTAATGGAGAATGAATGTTTACTACAGGATTTGTTGTGTCAATTGTAAAACTTATTGATTCTGTATTATTCCTATTTCCTAATGTATCATTGCATGAGAATCTTGCAGTATGATTTCCATCTGTCATAGAAGAATTTGTATGGCCAGCCCCTATTAAACTAGAATTTAAACTCATTGTATGATTTGTCTTCCAGTTATTAATGCTAACTAAGCAAGAGCTTAAATTCTCACTAGCACTTATGTTAAAATTAATAGAAGAAGTTGTATAGGTCTGAGTAGTTGGAGAGAGTATTGTTATCAGAGGATTTGTTGTGTCTATTAAGACTGTTCTTGTGTCTGTTGAATTTGAGTTGCTTGCATTATCATAGGTTGTAGTATTAAATTTATAGCTTTCATCAGATAATCCTGCCCAGTTTATATTATAAGTTGAATCTAAATAAGTTGTGCTGTTTAGTGATGTTCCATTTAAGTAATATAAATTAAATGTTATGTTTTTCTTATTTGCTTCTGTTACACTTACTTCTACATAAAGATTATTTCTAGTAAGTTTAGCATTATCTTCTTCTGTTTCTAAACTATAGCCTATCAAGGGATTTGTTGTGTCTATCCTAAAACTTAATAAAGAACTTCCCCCATATCCTCCTGTATCATTTGCCCAGATTGTTATATTATGTTTTCCTTCTGTCCAAGTTAAGGAGGTTATATCTGAACAGCTTCCACCACTGCCTAAACTTGTATTAATATTAACATTATCATAGGTATACCAGCAAGAATCTAGATTAGGGTCTGAGATGGTAAGGTCTATATCTAATCCAGTGTCTGATGAAAAAGAATTATTTGCAGGAGAATTAAATGTAATTGTTGGAGCAGATTCATCTACCCCACTAACATAAGTTCCATTTGAAAGTATTGTTACATTCCATTTGGAAGTTATATCTGAATTATCTAAATCAGAAGTTTTATTTGTATAAATAAAAAACTCATAGGTTTCATTTATATCTCCGGTTGCATTTACCCACCAGATTATTGTATCTGAATCTCCATTATTTAATGTTAAATTATATGGATTTGTTATATTTGTATAAAATGGAGTTGTATTTGGGTTTGTTGAAATAGTGCCTCCCTTGGCTGTAGCAGAATTATATCCTAGTGGAAGAAAGGTTAATGCCATTCCCTTATATTGATCTGGAGCATCAGCTCCCAACATTAGATAATCTGAAGAATTATGATTTAAACCAAGGTTATTGCTTGCATAGTAATCTTGATTATCTGGATGATATTGAATTATAATTTTCCCAGCCTCATATAAGATTACCTGATAAGAAATATAAGTTGTGCTATAACTAAAATAAGATAAATTACTATACTGTATAATCATCCGAGTTGGGTTAGTAGCATTTTTAACATAAACCTTTGTAAGGGCTCTAACATACATATCATTATTTACTGGAGCAATTAATTTATAGGAGGATGAAGGAATTGATAATTGTGTGTTTCCTGCACTTGTTGTTGTAAAGTGGATTCTCCCATTTGAAGAAAGATAAGCCGTAGTATAATTTACCTCATAAAAAGAAAAATTAAAATCTATGTTTGCAGTTGATGTTCCATCATCATTACTTGAAAATGAAACTAAAGTTCCATCTTCGCTTATATCATTCCATTCATAATTATCTCCTAAACTTTCTGAATCATTATATAATGTATAATTTGTCCCTGCTCCATAGATAGGGTCTAGAGTAACATTAACTTCACCACAATTATTATTTGAACAGCTAATTCTTGCTCTGACTTCAAAAAATTGATTTTGAGTTACATTTATACTTTCAGTAGGAGAAACTAATTCTAATTCAATAATAGGAAAGGTGGTTGTAAAAGCTATTGAAGTTAAATTAATGTTTCCAGAAGAATCATTGCAGTAAAGAGTCCAAAGATTACTTCCCCCAGAACTACTAAGTCCTGTGAAATTTTCTCCAGCAGATAGTAATGTTGAATTATTAGCTCCATTATCAGTTGAATACCAGCAATAACCTGCATCAATATCTGAATAAGTATAATTTAAATTTGTTGCTCTTGTATCATAAGTTGTATTTAATGGATAAGTTATGTTTAGTAAAGGAGAGGTATTATCAATATTAAACGTAACAGAATTTGTGTTTATATGTCCATTAGAATCATTTGCCCAGATTGTTACATTATGCTGTCCTTCTGTCCAAAACACTGTTGTTATATTTTGACAATTTCCATTATTGCCTAAAGAAATATTTCTAGACCTGGTATCATTAGAATACCAACAAGATTGTGTATTTTCTGAGATAGTATAACTAATATTCAGGTTGTTATTGTTAGTATAAAAATCAGATTCTGGTGAGATTATAGAAAGACCAGAAACAGTAATGCCTATTCTTTGGTAAGTTCCTACTGAATTTGAAGAAGTATAAATTGCCTGTCCGGTTAAATCAAGCCTCATCTCATGAATTGACTGGGTTACAGCTCTGCTTTGAATTAAACTTCCATTAGTGCTAAGGATTACAACAGTTTTACCTCCTCCACCTATTAATTGTGAATCCCCATCAACAAGAGCTCCTAGAGGATAATGACTAGAGCTAGAATCTGTGCAGATATAATTCCACATGATAGTGCAATTAGGAGCTACAAAATACCACCTGTTATTTACACTTGAAGCAATAAATGCATACCCATTATAATCTCCACTGCTTACTACTGCTATCTGGCCATATTGACTAGGAGTAGAAGTGCTGCAAATAACATTTCCATTTGTAGAATTTAATCTATATAAGGTTCCTGCATTTCCTATTCCATATACATATTCTCCATCATCTGAAGCACTCATTGACCTTGAAGATTGAGAATCTTGATATTCCCAAGCAGTTGTTCCATTATTATAGATTTTTTTATATTTACTTTGTGAATAAAAAGGGACATAGATATTCCCATTATCATCTATATCCATCCAATTAAATTGTTGCCAGCCTCCTGCAATAGACCATTCTATGCTTCCATTATCAATTCTTATTTTTTTAAGAGTGCTATCTGAATAAGCTTCTACATAAAGAAATGTTCCATCTGAAACCATTGTTGCAGGATGATAAGCTGTAAAAGAACTGACTAGGGTAAGATTATTTTTATAGAGGGCAAAAGGACCTGCACTCATATAACCTAAATAAACATAGTTTTCATCATAGGCAACTGCTCCATAGGTGCTTGAAGAATAAGTATGAGTAGTTCCGGTTATATTTGTAACCAAAGCAAGAACAGGAATTGTATTTTCAATAAATATAAATGTTAAAATCAAAATGCAGAATATTAAAAAGATTAAATGATTTTTATTCATTTTTTCTTTCCCCAATAATGTAATTTAGCTTTTCCAATTGGACGGATTCTTATTAATTCTGCTCCCTTTAACTCTGCAAGAATAACTGGAACAGTATTTCTAGAAATCTTAAGAAGTCTTGCTATTTCAATAATTGTAAGTCCTTCTGTATTTTTTTTTAAAAGTTCAGTTACTAATTCTTTTTTTGTCTTGTTCATTATGCATTAATGCCTTGCTTTAATGTTAAGCATTAATGCATTAGAGTTTATAAAGGTTTTTGTTGGCCTAAATTAAGAATATCAAAAAAACAATATGCAATCGCTTCTTAAGAGATATGGTCTTCAATTCTTGACATTGAAAATAGTTTATAAAAAACACTAGAATTCCAAGATTATTATGAACTTTATTCTTTATCAGATTCACTTGCTAAAAAAGCCCACCAAGGTTTTTGAACCCTTATAATTTCCCCAGATTCTGCATCTACTTGTGCCTGAACTTGCATTCTTTTTTTAAATAAACCAAAAACCATTGATTGTTTTTGTGTTTTTAGTTCATAGGCAAGTCTTGCTTGCTGGCCTTGTCCAACTTCTTTTAATTCAATAGAACATTCTTCTTTACTGCAATTTCTTAATCTTAATCTTTCTAAGGCAGTTTCTGAAGCAGTATTTGGCATTATCTTAATCTCTGCATTTCTTCCATTACTTAAAATTGTTCTTAATCTTGTTTTATTCTGAATTTGTTCCTGAGTCATATTGCAATCACAATTTACCCCAATTCCACCAACTTCTAATCTTACTCTATTATTTGATTGTTTCTGGATTTTTATTTGTTGTCCTTTTTCTCCTATATAATCTCCATCTCTAACTCTGATTTGATTTTGTAAATTAGTATCTAACCCTTGATTTTGAGTATCTGTTTCTAATCCTTGTCCAGTTCCTTGTCCTGCTTCTTTAATCTCTGGATTTTCAATTCCTGTTCCAGGATTGTGAATTCCTTGTCCTTGTGCAACTACAAAACTCATAAGAAATATTCCTACTAATAAAAATAATATCACCTTTTTCATATTTTAATTAACAAAAATTAGTATATAAGTCTTATGGAAAATTTGTTTAAATCTGATGGCATTTAAAACACAAATCTTTAAAATACCTTAATTCCCATTTGGTCTTGGATGGATTATCTTAAGATTGAAAATATCTAGGAAAGGTTTTATATGAATTTTCTTTAATTCTTCTAGCCTGAAAGGTTTAACATCTCTTATCTCTTTA
Source organism: Candidatus Woesearchaeota archaeon (assembly GCA_964528215.1). Classification (GTDB taxonomy): domain Archaea; phylum Nanobdellota; class Nanobdellia; order Pacearchaeales; family GW2011-AR1; genus ARS1285. Next base: position 40,314 of record CAZGSA010000001.1, on the reverse strand, counting down.
ATCCTAAATATAATCAGGATGTAGGATAAAAATCTGGCTATACCTGATAGTGCAAAGACAAACAGTAATGAACTGAGACCAAAAATAAAAATATTTAATGAAGATATAAATCCTCCTAATGTTGCTCCTATAAAAACTCCAAATCCTTGAAGAATATTAAAATAAGCTGAACAAAGAGCTGTCTTCTGCTTTGTAACTGCATCATAGATAAAGTTTGCGTAAGATAGATTAAATCCTGCCCATAAAAAGCCTGAGAAGAATTCCAAGATTATTAGATAGAACAAGAGGTAAAAAGAGTTATTAAAAAAGATTGAAAAAATCCATAAGATAGGAATAGTGGGTATTACTAACCCTGTTATTTTTAATATTTTAATATTTCCAAACTTGTCGGCAAAATATCCCCACATTGGCATAAAAAAAAGTGAAGATAAAGGTCCTGCCAAGGTTATTATCATCCAGGTTGAGTAATTAAACCCAAGGTCTCTTAACATATAAACTGAAAAAAATGGTGAAGCAATAGAAGTTGCAAGGATAAATAAAGAGATAAAAAGACTGAACTTCCCAAAATTACTACTTGGAATCTTTTTTATAAACTTGTAAAAGCTAAAATAGTTTGATTTATCAAACTCTAGTTTAGGCTCATAATGAATAGTGAAGAGCAACCCGGAAATAAATCTAAAGAGGAAAGCTATTAAAAATAGGATTACAAATCCCAAGAACAAATCCTTAGTTGTTAGGTAATCTAAAAGATATCCTGCAATCAATGCAGAGATTATTGCAAAGATTCCTGCAATCCTATTTCTGTTTCCAAAATAACTTCCTTCTTTATCAGTAACAATCTCTTTCATTAGAGATACCCATGCAGGACCTACAAATGCACCCATTAAAATAAGCAATGTATAAAACAGGATTAGGGCTGTCAAAGCAACACTTGAATTAAGTTTAAAAATAAAAAACAAGCTTCCTGCAAAGATTACTCCCCACCACATGATTGCCTGGAGAATAATCCCTAGGGTTAGTATATTCTTTCTCCTATGATTTTCAATTGCCTTTATTGTAAAGAGTTGTGAAAGATTTCCTATTAAAGAAGGAATAGAAGTCAATAAACCTATAAATGTGTTTATCTGAGGATTATTTTTTCCAATTGCAAGTGCAAAGGGGGTTATGTATTTTATACCAAAACCTTCATGAACACTATAGGCACTTGCTTCAATTATGCTTATTTTCTTAGTCTTTTCTCTAAGTTTTTCAACCGCCTCTTTTTGTGATTTAATTTCCATAAAATTAAGATGATTAAGATAAATTATTTTTTAAATCTTGTGTAGAAAAAATGTTTAAAACACAAACATTTAAAATCATAAAATATTATATATTTCTATAAGCCCGCATCGCATAATGGTTATTGTTGAGCAAAAGCAATTTTAGTATTTAGTAAATAGATAAAATAAGAAATTGTTTTGGGGAGTAGAGCAAAAGCAATTTTAGTATTTAGTAAATAGATAAAATAAGAAATTGCTTTGGGAAGTAAGGTTGCTAATAAGGGTACAAAAGTGAGCCCATAGTAGAAAATATTAATAATAATTAAAAATAATTTAATTTAGGAGGAAAAATGCCAAGAAATAGGGTAACAAGAAAAATTAAAGCAAGAAGTAAGCAAGCTCAACGTAGAAAATCTAAGCAAAGAAAATTAAAGAAATAAATTAACTAATTTTAATTGCAGTTCCATATGCAAGCATTTCAGAAGCTCCTGCCATTACCATAGAAGTTGTAAATCTAACACCAATAACTGCATCAGCCTTTAAATCCAAGGCTTCATTAACCATTCTATTAAATGCTTCATCTCTTGATTGTTTTGTCATCTCTGTATAGGTTTTGACTTCTCCACCGATAATATTTTTAAATCCAGCTCCAATATCCCTTCCAATATTTCTTGCCCTTACAGTGCTGCCTCTTACAACTCCAAGAATTTTAGTAATCTTTTTTTCAGGAATTTCATTTCCAGTTGTAATAATTATATCTACCATTATTTTTCACCTCCTTTTCTTTTAGTTTTTATAGTTTCTATATCATCTTCTTTTTTATTTAAAAGAATAAAAATCCCAATAATAAGAATGGGTATTCCATAGATTAATATGAAATATTCTTTAAAAATACTAAGTATAATTAAAAATAATCCTAAAATAATTGCAATAGTTCCTGTGATTGTTCTGCTTAGAGTGTTCATAATAGTTATATATTAAATAGATTATATAAAATTTATGTAATGAAAATATTAGGGCGTAAACCTTTAAATTCTTAAAATTTTTATTAATCTAGAATAAGCCCACACTATATATGTATTGTAGTGGTGTTGCTAAAATAGGTCATAAAATTGTAACTGTTAGTAAAAAATATCACTTTCTTCCAACTAACCAAGGACCTATTAAGGTGATTCTTAGAACTAAGCTCCTATTTTTTATTTTTAAATTTATTGTAAAGGGAAAATCTTTAAAGAAGGTTTACTAAAATTTTCTATAGAAAATATTATATAGATATTGAAGTTAAGTATATTATGGAAAAGTTTGAAAGAAGAGTAGATAATAGAACCATTTTGGATAAATTTGTAGAGGACTTTTGTGAAGTTATTGATAAATATGCGAGGTATATTATCTGTTCTGGTTTTGTTGCTATTGCTCATGGCAGGACAAGAGGGACTGAGGATATTGATATGATTATTGAAAAAATGTCTGAAAAAGAATTTTTAAAAATGCACAGAGAACTAAAAGAAAAAGGATTTACTTGCATGCAATCAGAAAAACCAGAAGTAATCTATGTGGATTATCTTAATAAAGGAGATAGTGTAAGATATGTGGAGGACGAAGAGGGCTATTTTCCACCAGAAATGGAAATCAAATTTCCAAAAGATGAATTGGATAGAGAACAAATTAAAAATAGAATCAAACTTCCTCTTACTGAAGTTGAGGTTTATTTTTCAACCATAGAATCAAATATTGCATTTAAAGAGGAATATTTAGGTTCAGATAAGGATGTTGAAGATGCAAAACATCTTAGGATAATATATAAAAATAAATTGGATGAGAATGAGATAGAGGTTATTAAAGAAAAGATAAGGAGATTTAGAAAATGAGAGATAAAACACATTCAGAACAAATTGAAAGATGGGCAGAATATGTTCGTGATAATCCTGATAAATGGAAATCAAAATTTAAGGATTTTGTTAATGCTCAGATAATCATGGCAAGAAGATTTTATTCAAAGCTAGCTGAAACTGAAGAGGGTAAGGAAAAGATAAGGTTGTTGAGGGCAGTTAGTAGATAAGGTGATGGTTTGGATAAAATAATAAAAAAACAAACCTTTAAATTCTTAAAATAATCTATCTTCACATGCCCACATCGCATAGTGGTGTTGTCGAGCAAAAGCAATTTTAGTATTTAGTGAATAGATAAAATAAGAAATTGCTTTGAGGAGTAGGATTGCTAAGCCACGCCCTTCAGGGTTGGCAAGAGATATAAAAACTAGAAAGCCTATTTTTTATCTATAAAATTTAAGATTAATTTCTTATTTCTAACCTCTGGATGAAATAATACCCCATATATTTCTTTTGATTTATGTTTTACTGCTTGAGTTATATTATTTTTAGAGATTATCTCAAAATGTTCTGTAAATTCTATATAATTATTGTGTAAATGGTAAACTTCTTGCTCTCTTTTTAATCCAAGTAAATCTTTTTTAAAATTTTCCTTAAAAAATCCTATTTCTGTTTTCTTTTTTAATCTACCTCCAAATTCTAACCCTATTATCTGCATCCCAGAACAAATTCCAAGAATAGGTATCTCAGTATCCTTAATCCAAGAAAACTTGCCTATATCTTTTAGAAAATAATTATCTTTTAAAGAAGTTCCACTAATAATTATTTTATTGTATTTAATTAATTGAGATTTATTAATATTTTTATAAATTAAAGTTTTAAATTTAATCTTATTATTTTTTAAAATATCTTCAATAGGTTTTACAAATTCAAGATAATGTAATTTCTCCTTACAAACATTTACTATTAATACTTTTTTCATATTGTTATCTCCATCACCCAAGAATTTTTTTCACCTGTTATTTTTTTATTTTTTATTTTTAGAGATTTTCTGAATAAAGGACAATCAAGAACAAAAGTCTCAAATTCTCCACCTTCTCCTGCAGGATTTATTTTATATTTTTCATTTAATTTTCTTATCTGGGTAAGAAAGTCTTTGTTTATTTGTTTTCCCAACCATTCTTTTGTTAAAGGGTATGCAAAAACCCCTGAAATAATAACCTTGAATTTGTTTTTAATCAAATCCTCTAAAAGCTCTATTTGATCTTTTTGCCATAAGGGATTAAAACATTCTAATTTTAATTTATTACAAATCTTTTGAATTCTTGAGGATTGATAAATAGAATCAATTGCTCCTGTTACAATCCCTTGAATTTGATATTTATCTACAGCAATTTTAATTGCTCTTTCTAAGTCTTTTAATTCAATTTCTTTTTTCCCCCTGGTTTTTTCTAGAATTAAAGGGATGTTCATAGCTTTTGCTTGTTTTTCAACTTTTGAAATTGAAGGGGTATGAAACATGTAACTTTCTTTATTTTCAGAGATAATACTGATTAAACAAGGGACTTCATATCCTAATTTTTTTGCAAGATAAGTTGCAAATACACTATCCTTGCCTCCTGAAAATAAGATTCCTAATTTCATAGTCTTTTGAAGAAAAGTGGTTTAATAAAATTAACTTATTACAAAAATCAACTTTAAAAATCTGTAACAATTAACTTTTTATATAGTAAAATATCTTAATATCTAAGCCACCATCGCATAATGGTATTGCAGGAGCTTGCTAAGCTTCGCCCTCCGGGGCTCGTAGGTTCGATTCCTACTGGTGGCGTTTTTATTTTATTATTTTTCCCTTATTATCCTGCAATATAATAATGCTTAAATATTTCATAATTTTGTTATTTTTATGAATAAAAATCTATTCTCTCTATTAATTTTAGTCATTGGATTAATACTAGTTATATTTTCTACTAACTTTGTTGCTGCTTATTTATGCAAGGGAACAGGGGGATATTATTATGATTGTGGAATTCCTACAGATTATAATAAATATAGTGACACAGATAATTTAAGAAATTCTAAGTCTATATATCTTAATTGGGATAATAAAGATTACTCTAATAGTGATTATTATAAAGAATCAAGTGATTATGAGAAAATAGCAGAATATGAAAAAAGGGATAAAGAAGGTTATGAAAAAGAGAAAATTTCTATTAAAGAGAAAAGAGATGTTGAGATAGATTATAAAAAATATGAAGATAGGGGGGATGATTATGGATATGAGGATTATAACTGGATTGATTGGGATTTTTTATGGGATACAAGTAATAGAAAAAAAGACCAGTATGTTTTAAAATTAGGCAGTGGAAATTCTAAAAAGGATTATAAAGATTATAGTCAAAAACCAGATTATAGTGTTCCTATCTATAACTCAAACTGGAGATATAAAGAGCCTTACAAAACTCAGGACTATAAAGATTGTGTTTGCGAGAAATGGAATTGTGTAGAAAAAAGATGTTCTAGCTGGAATACTGGTTATAGTTCTTATTATGGGAGAAGATGTTATGACTATGAATGTATTGATTGGGAGTGTGAAGAGTGGGAGTGTGAAGATAAGTATTATGATAATTATTATTACAAACCAAGATATGAATTTGCAACACAAACTTATAACTGGAGATGGTAATTTATTCTGATGATGTGCTACATGTTAATAATCTATTAGAAGAAAAGTTATGAATCTGGGATTCTGATATCTTTTATTTATGTTGCGTGGATGATTAGCAATTATCTGATGAGAACAGATTTACATTAGATTATTGATATTTGCTGATATCTCAATAAATTTATAAATATTTAATTACTAGTTTAGATAACTAAATGATGAAATTAAAATGGCAATAAAATGGATTCAGAAGATAGGGGTTAAGAAAGGGGCCTTGCATAAACAATTAGAAATTCCTAATAATAAGAAGATTCCAGTTAGTTTGTTAGATGCAATAATTAATGCAAGGGCTGGAGATACAATTACTAATCCTACCAAAATAGGGAAGAAAAAGATTAAAGTAACAAGACTTTTAGAAGAAAGAGCAATTCTTGCAAGAAATCTTAAAAAGATTTCTAAGAAAAGATAAAAATTATCAACCACAAGAAGTTCAAAAGAATGTCAGGGTTATATGAAAAATTATCCAGAATGATGAATTGATTTTAAAGGCAGGGGTTAGAAAAATAATCTTAACTAAATAATCTTTTAAACCAGTTAATAATCTTCCATATTAAACTACCACTTACGCACTTATCATCAACACAGACATTACTATCACATTCAAAGTTATTCTCACAAGTACTTTCTGTTTTTAACTGAAGTTTAAAATCTCCCTCATCAGAACAATATTTTTTTGATTTTCTATATCCAAATGAATAACATTTTTTATCTAATTCACAACCTTGACAATCATAAAATTTCTTTTCATCTACTTCTGGAATATCTAAAGGTTTATTTTCAACAGGTTCTACAGGATATGAATCAACACATTTTAAAAATTTACCACCATTAAAATGATATAGTCTATCAGTATCTTTCTTTCTTAGAGCAAATGAAAATTCTTCTCCACATAAACTTTCAGACAAAGAGCCCGAAAAGCCAGTTTTTACTTTAAATTCTTTTTTCTCTCCAGAGTTAATTTCACCAGAAAATTCATTGAACAAATTATATTGGGTTATTCCCCTATCTATTCCAGTAACAACAAATATTAAATCAGCAATATCTACTCTTTCATTACCTTCGTTATTTATTCTTAAATAATAATAATCTTCAGAATTCTCTCTTTTTCCTTCTGAATCATACCTCATATGATATTCCACAATCATGTCAAGAGGGTCATTTATATCACTTGGACAGTCTTCAAAACACCCTTCAAATTGTGCTTGTCCATCTTTACTACCCATATAAATTGATTCAAAATCCTTAAAATTGCATATTCCATCTCCACATGTTGGGCTATCTTTTTCTATTAAAATATTCTCTTTACATTCCCCCTCTAAACATCCATCTCTACAGTCCTTTTTTAAACCGCCTTCATTTCCACAACTATCTCTCCAATAAGCATCTAAATGATAACAATAGGATGTATAATTTGGAATACAATTGCTTCCTTGATTAATACATTTTCCTGAACCATAAGTTGTTTCGCACCCTTCACTGTCACAATCTTCTAAAAGTTCTCCAGTTCTTCCACAACTATCTTCCCAATAAACATCAGAATCTTGACATTTCTTCTTATATTCTAATATGCAATCATCATAGTTATCAATAAATTGAACTTCTGCTTTTTTATTTTCTATATCAATAGAATTTACAATAACTGCTATTGGTTTCTCACTAGAATATTTTGCCTTAACAAGTTCCATTTTCTCATCGACATAAACATAAAAACCTAATCCAGGTGTACCCAAATAAACCATTTCCCTACCAAAATCTTCCTCCCATGAAACATTATTATCATTAGTTTTTATATCTATAACTTGAACAGTTAAATCATTAAAAGTTATAGTATCTCCTGGTTTAATTTCATAAGTTCCTGGTTCAGTAAATTCAGTTGCAAGAACAAAATTTAAAGTGCTAACTAATACCATTAACATTCCTAACAATATTACTAACTTTTTCATAATATATATTACAAAATACTATATAAAAAGCTTTCGTTAAATTATTATTAATAATTTTCAGTAAAATTCAACCTTCTCATATTCAAAAAATCTTTCTTCAATAAAAGACTATTTTTTATCTGAAAAATCTGATTTAAGATTTTTCAAGATTTCTTAATTCCATTCTTATAATTTTGCCAGAATTTGTTTTTGGAAGAGATTCTATAAATTGAATCTGTTTGGGATAAGAATGACCTGCATAATTCTCTTTTACAAACATGCTTAGCTCTTCTTTTAATTCTTTAGTTTGTTTAATGTTTGAATTCAAAACAATAAATGCTTTTAAAATACTTCCTTTAATTTTATCTGGAACTCCTATGACTGCTGCTTCATGAACTGATTTATGTTTCATTAAAATAGATTCTATTTCAATAGGGCTTACTCTTTCTCCAGAAGTTTTAATAATATCATCTCCTCTGCCTATAAAAAAGAAATATCCATTTTCTAGGGTTGCATTATCATTTGTTTTAAACCAATTGTCTTTAAAATAACTATCAAACATTTTAGGATGTTTATAAATCCCTGTCATTAGTGATGGGAAATCAGGTTTTAAGGCAATTGCATTATCCTTAATTTCAGCAGTTATACCTGGGATTGGTTTTCCCATACTTGCATATTTATGTTCTGTATTTGCAATAACAATTGCCCCTGTTTCTGTCTGCCAATAAGTATCTGTTATTTTAATCCCTAAATCATTATAAAAATCAAATGTTGCTTTTGTAAGTGCTTCTCCAACTGAATTTATTTTTTCTACAAATTTTAAATCTTGTTTTTTAATAACTGGTTTTAACAATCTTAGTGCAGTAGGTGCAGTATAGAGAATATTAATTTTATTATTATTTGCAAATTCAATCCATTTTTTAGCATCAAAATGCTGTTCTAGAATAAAAATAGAACATCCAATAGATAGTGGGGCTATTATCCCATAGATGCTTCCAGTAACCCATCCTGGATGTGCTGTGCACCAATAGTTAGAATCTTTATTTAACCCTAGAGCAAATTCTGCTGTAAAATACTGTTGAACTAGTGCATAGTGAGAAATTTCTATTCCTGCAACAGGAGTTCCTGCTGTTGAAGATGTGAAAATCATTAAACTTGTATCTTGTTTTTCTTTTAAAACTGTTTTAAATTCTAATGCTTGCTCTTTTATCTTATTTTTATAATCTTCAGAATCTACAACTAAAATATGTTTTAAAGAAGGAATTTTTTGTTTTATATCTTTTGAGACTCTTTTTAAGAGTTCTTTGTTTGTTATTAAAACCTCTGCATCTCCTTTTTTTAGTCTTAGTTCTAATCCTTGTTCTTGAAAAGCTTCAAATAAAGGTATTGCTATGCTTCCTTGTTTAATTGTGCCTAGAAAATTAATATATAATTCTGGTATTTTTGGAAGAAAGATAAATATTCTTGAATTCTTTTTAATTTCTAATGAATTTAATAAATTTGAAAACTTGCTTATTTCCTCTTGCAATTGCCTATAAGTATATTTTATTTCATTGGTTTCATCTTTAAAAAATAAAGCTATTTTGTCTGGTGTTTTTTGAGAGTGTCTATCTATACAAGATTCAATAATATTCATTTTATTGTTATGAAGAATGATATTTTTTTCTTTTTCTTTCCAAAATTCATTTATTTCCATTTTGTTTTATTCTGAATTTGTTCCTGAGTCATATTGCAATCACAATTTACCCCAATTCCACCAACTTCTAATCTTACTCTATTATTTGATTGTTTCTGGATTTTTATTTGTTGTCCTTTTTCTCCTATATAATCTCCATCTCTAACTCTGATTTGATTTTGTAAATTAGTATCTAACCCTTGATTTTGAGTATCTGTTTCTAATCCTTGTCCAGTTCCTTGTCCTGCTTCTTTAATCTCTGGATTTTCAATTCCTGTTCCAGGATTGTGAATTCCTTGTCCTTGTGCAACTACAAAACTCATAAGAAATATTCCTACTAATAAAAATAATATCACCTTTTTCATATTTTAATTAACAAAAATTAGTATATAAGTCTTATGGAAAATTTGTTTAAATCTGATGGCATTTAAAACACAAATCTTTAAAATACCTTAATTCCCATTTGGTCTTGGATGGATTATCTTAAGATTGAAAATATCTAGGAAAGGTTTTATATGAATTTTCTTTAATTCTTCTAGCCTGAAAGGTTTAACATCTCTTATCTCTTTAATCCTAAATATAATCAGGATGTAGGATAAAAATCTGGCTATACCTGATAGTGCAAAGACAAACAGTAATGAACTGAGACCAAAAATAAAAATATTTAATGAAGATATAAATCCTCCTAATGTTGCTCCTATAAAAACTCCAAATCCTTGAAGAATATTAAAATAAGCTGAACAAAGAGCTGTCTTCTGCTTTGTAACTGCATCATAGATAAAGTTTGCGTAAGATAGATTAAATCCTGCCCATAAAAAGCCTGAGAAGAATTCCAAGATTATTAGATAGAACAAGAGGTAAAAAGAGTTATTAAAAAAGATTGAAAAAATCCATAAGATAGGAATAGTGGGTATTACTAACCCTGTTATTTTTAATATTTTAATATTTCCAAACTTGTCGGCAAAATATCCCCACATTGGCATAAAAAAAAGTGAAGATAAAGGTCCTGCCAAGGTTATTATCATCCAGGTTGAGTAATTAAACCCAAGGTCTCTTAACATATAAACTGAAAAAAATGGTGAAGCAATAGAAGTTGCAAGGATAAATAAAGAGATAAAAAGACTGAACTTCCCAAAATTACTACTTGGAATCTTTTTTATAAACTTGTAAAAGCTAAAATAGTTTGATTTATCAAACTCTAGTTTAGGCTCATAATGAATAGTGAAGAGCAACCCGGAAATAAATCTAAAGAGGAAAGCTATTAAAAATAGGATTACAAATCCCAAGAACAAATCCTTAGTTGTTAGGTAATCTAAAAGATATCCTGCAATCAATGCAGAGATTATTGCAAAGATTCCTGCAATCCTATTTCTGTTTCCAAAATAACTTCCTTCTTTATCAGTAACAATCTCTTTCATTAGAGATACCCATGCAGGACCTACAAATGCACCCATTAAAATAAGCAATGTATAAAACAGGATTAGGGCTGTCAAAGCAACACTTGAATTAAGTTTAAAAATAAAAAACAAGCTTCCTGCAAAGATTACTCCCCACCACATGATTGCCTGGAGAATAATCCCTAGGGTTAGTATATTCTTTCTCCTATGATTTTCAATTGCCTTTATTGTAAAGAGTTGTGAAAGATTTCCTATTAAAGAAGGAATAGAAGTCAATAAACCTATAAATGTGTTTATCTGAGGATTATTTTTTCCAATTGCAAGTGCAAAGGGGGTTATGTATTTTATACCAAAACCTTCATGAACACTATAGGCACTTGCTTCAATTATGCTTATTTTCTTAGTCTTTTCTCTAAGTTTTTCAACCGCCTCTTTTTGTGATTTAATTTCCATAAAATTAAGATGATTAAGATAAATTATTTTTTAAATCTTGTGTAGAAAAAATGTTTAAAACACAAACATTTAAAATCATAAAATATTATATATTTCTATAAGCCCGCATCGCATAATGGTTATTGTTGAGCAAAAGCAATTTTAGTATTTAGTAAATAGATAAAATAAGAAATTGTTTTGGGGAGTAGAGCAAAAGCAATTTTAGTATTTAGTAAATAGATAAAATAAGAAATTGCTTTGGGAAGTAAGGTTGCTAATAAGGGTACAAAAGTGAGCCCATAGTAGAAAATATTAATAATAATTAAAAATAATTTAATTTAGGAGGAAAAATGCCAAGAAATAGGGTAACAAGAAAAATTAAAGCAAGAAGTAAGCAAGCTCAACGTAGAAAATCTAAGCAAAGAAAATTAAAGAAATAAATTAACTAATTTTAATTGCAGTTCCATATGCAAGCATTTCAGAAGCTCCTGCCATTACCATAGAAGTTGTAAATCTAACACCAATAACTGCATCAGCCTTTAAATCCAAGGCTTCATTAACCATTCTATTAAATGCTTCATCTCTTGATTGTTTTGTCATCTCTGTATAGGTTTTGACTTCTCCACCGATAATATTTTTAAATCCAGCTCCAATATCCCTTCCAATATTTCTTGCCCTTACAGTGCTGCCTCTTACAACTCCAAGAATTTTAGTAATCTTTTTTTCAGGAATTTCATTTCCAGTTGTAATAATTATATCTACCATTATTTTTCACCTCCTTTTCTTTTAGTTTTTATAGTTTCTATATCATCTTCTTTTTTATTTAAAAGAATAAAAATCCCAATAATAAGAATGGGTATTCCATAGATTAATATGAAATATTCTTTAAAAATACTAAGTATAATTAAAAATAATCCTAAAATAATTGCAATAGTTCCTGTGATTGTTCTGCTTAGAGTGTTCATAATAGTTATATATTAAATAGATTATATAAAATTTATGTAATGAAAATATTAGGGCGTAAACCTTTAAATTCTTAAAATTTTTATTAATCTAGAATAAGCCCACACTATATATGTATTGTAGTGGTGTTGCTAAAATAGGTCATAAAATTGTAACTGTTAGTAAAAAATATCACTTTCTTCCAACTAACCAAGGACCTATTAAGGTGATTCTTAGAACTAAGCTCCTATTTTTTATTTTTAAATTTATTGTAAAGGGAAAATCTTTAAAGAAGGTTTACTAAAATTTTCTATAGAAAATATTATATAGATATTGAAGTTAAGTATATTATGGAAAAGTTTGAAAGAAGAGTAGATAATAGAACCATTTTGGATAAATTTGTAGAGGACTTTTGTGAAGTTATTGATAAATATGCGAGGTATATTATCTGTTCTGGTTTTGTTGCTATTGCTCATGGCAGGACAAGAGGGACTGAGGATATTGATATGATTATTGAAAAAATGTCTGAAAAAGAATTTTTAAAAATGCACAGAGAACTAAAAGAAAAAGGATTTACTTGCATGCAATCAGAAAAACCAGAAGTAATCTATGTGGATTATCTTAATAAAGGAGATAGTGTAAGATATGTGGAGGACGAAGAGGGCTATTTTCCACCAGAAATGGAAATCAAATTTCCAAAAGATGAATTGGATAGAGAACAAATTAAAAATAGAATCAAACTTCCTCTTACTGAAGTTGAGGTTTATTTTTCAACCATAGAATCAAATATTGCATTTAAAGAGGAATATTTAGGTTCAGATAAGGATGTTGAAGATGCAAAACATCTTAGGATAATATATAAAAATAAATTGGATGAGAATGAGATAGAGGTTATTAAAGAAAAGATAAGGAGATTTAGAAAATGAGAGATAAAACACATTCAGAACAAATTGAAAGATGGGCAGAATATGTTCGTGATAATCCTGATAAATGGAAATCAAAATTTAAGGATTTTGTTAATGCTCAGATAATCATGGCAAGAAGATTTTATTCAAAGCTAGCTGAAACTGAAGAGGGTAAGGAAAAGATAAGGTTGTTGAGGGCAGTTAGTAGATAAGGTGATGGTTTGGATAAAATAATAAAAAAACAAACCTTTAAATTCTTAAAATAATCTATCTTCACATGCCCACATCGCATAGTGGTGTTGTCGAGCAAAAGCAATTTTAGTATTTAGTGAATAGATAAAATAAGAAATTGCTTTGAGGAGTAGGATTGCTAAGCCACGCCCTTCAGGGTTGGCAAGAGATATAAAAACTAGAAAGCCTATTTTTTATCTATAAAATTTAAGATTAATTTCTTATTTCTAACCTCTGGATGAAATAATACCCCATATATTTCTTTTGATTTATGTTTTACTGCTTGAGTTATATTATTTTTAGAGATTATCTCAAAATGTTCTGTAAATTCTATATAATTATTGTGTAAATGGTAAACTTCTTGCTCTCTTTTTAATCCAAGTAAATCTTTTTTAAAATTTTCCTTAAAAAATCCTATTTCTGTTTTCTTTTTTAATCTACCTCCAAATTCTAACCCTATTATCTGCATCCCAGAACAAATTCCAAGAATAGGTATCTCAGTATCCTTAATCCAAGAAAACTTGCCTATATCTTTTAGAAAATAATTATCTTTTAAAGAAGTTCCACTAATAATTATTTTATTGTATTTAATTAATTGAGATTTATTAATATTTTTATAAATTAAAGTTTTAAATTTAATCTTATTATTTTTTAAAATATCTTCAATAGGTTTTACAAATTCAAGATAATGTAATTTCTCCTTACAAACATTTACTATTAATACTTTTTTCATATTGTTATCTCCATCACCCAAGAATTTTTTTCACCTGTTATTTTTTTATTTTTTATTTTTAGAGATTTTCTGAATAAAGGACAATCAAGAACAAAAGTCTCAAATTCTCCACCTTCTCCTGCAGGATTTATTTTATATTTTTCATTTAATTTTCTTATCTGGGTAAGAAAGTCTTTGTTTATTTGTTTTCCCAACCATTCTTTTGTTAAAGGGTATGCAAAAACCCCTGAAATAATAACCTTGAATTTGTTTTTAATCAAATCCTCTAAAAGCTCTATTTGATCTTTTTGCCATAAGGGATTAAAACATTCTAATTTTAATTTATTACAAATCTTTTGAATTCTTGAGGATTGATAAATAGAATCAATTGCTCCTGTTACAATCCCTTGAATTTGATATTTATCTACAGCAATTTTAATTGCTCTTTCTAAGTCTTTTAATTCAATTTCTTTTTTCCCCCTGGTTTTTTCTAGAATTAAAGGGATGTTCATAGCTTTTGCTTGTTTTTCAACTTTTGAAATTGAAGGGGTATGAAACATGTAACTTTCTTTATTTTCAGAGATAATACTGATTAAACAAGGGACTTCATATCCTAATTTTTTTGCAAGATAAGTTGCAAATACACTATCCTTGCCTCCTGAAAATAAGATTCCTAATTTCATAGTCTTTTGAAGAAAAGTGGTTTAATAAAATTAACTTATTACAAAAATCAACTTTAAAAATCTGTAACAATTAACTTTTTATATAGTAAAATATCTTAATATCTAAGCCACCATCGCATAATGGTATTGCAGGAGCTTGCTAAGCTTCGCCCTCCGGGGCTCGTAGGTTCGATTCCTACTGGTGGCGTTTTTATTTTATTATTTTTCCCTTATTATCCTGCAATATAATAATGCTTAAATATTTCATAATTTTGTTATTTTTATGAATAAAAATCTATTCTCTCTATTAATTTTAGTCATTGGATTAATACTAGTTATATTTTCTACTAACTTTGTTGCTGCTTATTTATGCAAGGGAACAGGGGGATATTATTATGATTGTGGAATTCCTACAGATTATAATAAATATAGTGACACAGATAATTTAAGAAATTCTAAGTCTATATATCTTAATTGGGATAATAAAGATTACTCTAATAGTGATTATTATAAAGAATCAAGTGATTATGAGAAAATAGCAGAATATGAAAAAAGGGATAAAGAAGGTTATGAAAAAGAGAAAATTTCTATTAAAGAGAAAAGAGATGTTGAGATAGATTATAAAAAATATGAAGATAGGGGGGATGATTATGGATATGAGGATTATAACTGGATTGATTGGGATTTTTTATGGGATACAAGTAATAGAAAAAAAGACCAGTATGTTTTAAAATTAGGCAGTGGAAATTCTAAAAAGGATTATAAAGATTATAGTCAAAAACCAGATTATAGTGTTCCTATCTATAACTCAAACTGGAGATATAAAGAGCCTTACAAAACTCAGGACTATAAAGATTGTGTTTGCGAGAAATGGAATTGTGTAGAAAAAAGATGTTCTAGCTGGAATACTGGTTATAGTTCTTATTATGGGAGAAGATGTTATGACTATGAATGTATTGATTGGGAGTGTGAAGAGTGGGAGTGTGAAGATAAGTATTATGATAATTATTATTACAAACCAAGATATGAATTTGCAACACAAACTTATAACTGGAGATGGTAATTTATTCTGATGATGTGCTACATGTTAATAATCTATTAGAAGAAAAGTTATGAATCTGGGATTCTGATATCTTTTATTTATGTTGCGTGGATGATTAGCAATTATCTGATGAGAACAGATTTACATTAGATTATTGATATTTGCTGATATCTCAATAAATTTATAAATATTTAATTACTAGTTTAGATAACTAAATGATGAAATTAAAATGGCAATAAAATGGATTCAGAAGATAGGGGTTAAGAAAGGGGCCTTGCATAAACAATTAGAAATTCCTAATAATAAGAAGATTCCAGTTAGTTTGTTAGATGCAATAATTAATGCAAGGGCTGGAGATACAATTACTAATCCTACCAAAATAGGGAAGAAAAAGATTAAAGTAACAAGACTTTTAGAAGAAAGAGCAATTCTTGCAAGAAATCTTAAAAAGATTTCTAAGAAAAGATAAAAATTATCAACCACAAGAAGTTCAAAAGAATGTCAGGGTTATATGAAAAATTATCCAGAATGATGAATTGATTTTAAAGGCAGGGGTTAGAAAAATAATCTTAACTAAATAATCTTTTAAACCAGTTAATAATCTTCCATATTAAACTACCACTTACGCACTTATCATCAACACAGACATTACTATCACATTCAAAGTTATTCTCACAAGTACTTTCTGTTTTTAACTGAAGTTTAAAATCTCCCTCATCAGAACAATATTTTTTTGATTTTCTATATCCAAATGAATAACATTTTTTATCTAATTCACAACCTTGACAATCATAAAATTTCTTTTCATCTACTTCTGGAATATCTAAAGGTTTATTTTCAACAGGTTCTACAGGATATGAATCAACACATTTTAAAAATTTACCACCATTAAAATGATATAGTCTATCAGTATCTTTCTTTCTTAGAGCAAATGAAAATTCTTCTCCACATAAACTTTCAGACAAAGAGCCCGAAAAGCCAGTTTTTACTTTAAATTCTTTTTTCTCTCCAGAGTTAATTTCACCAGAAAATTCATTGAACAAATTATATTGGGTTATTCCCCTATCTATTCCAGTAACAACAAATATTAAATCAGCAATATCTACTCTTTCATTACCTTCGTTATTTATTCTTAAATAATAATAATCTTCAGAATTCTCTCTTTTTCCTTCTGAATCATACCTCATATGATATTCCACAATCATGTCAAGAGGGTCATTTATATCACTTGGACAGTCTTCAAAACACCCTTCAAATTGTGCTTGTCCATCTTTACTACCCATATAAATTGATTCAAAATCCTTAAAATTGCATATTCCATCTCCACATGTTGGGCTATCTTTTTCTATTAAAATATTCTCTTTACATTCCCCCTCTAAACATCCATCTCTACAGTCCTTTTTTAAACCGCCTTCATTTCCACAACTATCTCTCCAATAAGCATCTAAATGATAACAATAGGATGTATAATTTGGAATACAATTGCTTCCTTGATTAATACATTTTCCTGAACCATAAGTTGTTTCGCACCCTTCACTGTCACAATCTTCTAAAAGTTCTCCAGTTCTTCCACAACTATCTTCCCAATAAACATCAGAATCTTGACATTTCTTCTTATATTCTAATATGCAATCATCATAGTTATCAATAAATTGAACTTCTGCTTTTTTATTTTCTATATCAATAGAATTTACAATAACTGCTATTGGTTTCTCACTAGAATATTTTGCCTTAACAAGTTCCATTTTCTCATCGACATAAACATAAAAACCTAATCCAGGTGTACCCAAATAAACCATTTCCCTACCAAAATCTTCCTCCCATGAAACATTATTATCATTAGTTTTTATATCTATAACTTGAACAGTTAAATCATTAAAAGTTATAGTATCTCCTGGTTTAATTTCATAAGTTCCTGGTTCAGTAAATTCAGTTGCAAGAACAAAATTTAAAGTGCTAACTAATACCATTAACATTCCTAACAATATTACTAACTTTTTCATAATATATATTACAAAATACTATATAAAAAGCTTTCGTTAAATTATTATTAATAATTTTCAGTAAAATTCAACCTTCTCATATTCAAAAAATCTTTCTTCAATAAAAGACTATTTTTTATCTGAAAAATCTGATTTAAGATTTTTCAAGATTTCTTAATTCCATTCTTATAATTTTGCCAGAATTTGTTTTTGGAAGAGATTCTATAAATTGAATCTGTTTGGGATAAGAATGACCTGCATAATTCTCTTTTACAAACATGCTTAGCTCTTCTTTTAATTCTTTAGTTTGTTTAATGTTTGAATTCAAAACAATAAATGCTTTTAAAATACTTCCTTTAATTTTATCTGGAACTCCTATGACTGCTGCTTCATGAACTGATTTATGTTTCATTAAAATAGATTCTATTTCAATAGGGCTTACTCTTTCTCCAGAAGTTTTAATAATATCATCTCCTCTGCCTATAAAAAAGAAATATCCATTTTCTAGGGTTGCATTATCATTTGTTTTAAACCAATTGTCTTTAAAATAACTATCAAACATTTTAGGATGTTTATAAATCCCTGTCATTAGTGATGGGAAATCAGGTTTTAAGGCAATTGCATTATCCTTAATTTCAGCAGTTATACCTGGGATTGGTTTTCCCATACTTGCATATTTATGTTCTGTATTTGCAATAACAATTGCCCCTGTTTCTGTCTGCCAATAAGTATCTGTTATTTTAATCCCTAAATCATTATAAAAATCAAATGTTGCTTTTGTAAGTGCTTCTCCAACTGAATTTATTTTTTCTACAAATTTTAAATCTTGTTTTTTAATAACTGGTTTTAACAATCTTAGTGCAGTAGGTGCAGTATAGAGAATATTAATTTTATTATTATTTGCAAATTCAATCCATTTTTTAGCATCAAAATGCTGTTCTAGAATAAAAATAGAACATCCAATAGATAGTGGGGCTATTATCCCATAGATGCTTCCAGTAACCCATCCTGGATGTGCTGTGCACCAATAGTTAGAATCTTTATTTAACCCTAGAGCAAATTCTGCTGTAAAATACTGTTGAACTAGTGCATAGTGAGAAATTTCTATTCCTGCAACAGGAGTTCCTGCTGTTGAAGATGTGAAAATCATTAAACTTGTATCTTGTTTTTCTTTTAAAACTGTTTTAAATTCTAATGCTTGCTCTTTTATCTTATTTTTATAATCTTCAGAATCTACAACTAAAATATGTTTTAAAGAAGGAATTTTTTGTTTTATATCTTTTGAGACTCTTTTTAAGAGTTCTTTGTTTGTTATTAAAACCTCTGCATCTCCTTTTTTTAGTCTTAGTTCTAATCCTTGTTCTTGAAAAGCTTCAAATAAAGGTATTGCTATGCTTCCTTGTTTAATTGTGCCTAGAAAATTAATATATAATTCTGGTATTTTTGGAAGAAAGATAAATATTCTTGAATTCTTTTTAATTTCTAATGAATTTAATAAATTTGAAAACTTGCTTATTTCCTCTTGCAATTGCCTATAAGTATATTTTATTTCATTGGTTTCATCTTTAAAAAATAAAGCTATTTTGTCTGGTGTTTTTTGAGAGTGTCTATCTATACAAGATTCAATAATATTCATTTTATTGTTATGAAGAATGATATTTTTTTCTTTTTCTTTCCAAAATTCATTTATTTCCATTTTGTTTTATTCTGATATTTTTTTTGATATTTCCTTACATTTAATAATCTTAGTTTTCTTTATAATAATGTATAGATTTTTTCTATATTCTCTTAAATCCTTACACTAAATTTAATATTTTCCTAATTCTTCTACCTGAATAACTTGAGGGATTATATTCTAAATTTTATTTATCTCTTTTAATTCTAAAATTTATATTATATTAATACCTTTGTATTGGTTATTTTCTTTTAGGAGAGTTATATAATTCTTCTAATCTTTTATTTACATATTTTAAACATTTTCTCTGATTTGACCATGTTAAAAGTTTTAAAGTGTTTTTATAATCTTTCCAAACATAAGAAGAATGTTCTTTTTTACTAATCTTTACTTTTTTGTTCTTAATTTCTGCTGAAAATAATTTATAAGTTTGCCCAATAATTCCAGGCCTATCTGGATAAATCTTATTATATTTATATTTTCCAGATAATTTATAATCTTTTATATTAAATGTATCTTGAGATGTTTCTTCTTTTATTTCTCTTTTGACTGTTTTTAATAAACTCTCTTTATCTTTTATGCCTCCTTTTGGAAACTCCCATCCTTTCCAGTGAAGTTTTCTTTTTAATAAAAGATATTTAATATTATTTTTTTCTATTCTATAAACAATGACAAAAACTGCTTTTCTGTATTTTGATTTCATTTTTTTATATTTAGCCTTGATAATTTATTTTATGTTCTTAATTATAAAATAAAACTTTTGATTTTTTAAATTTATAAATCAAAGGTTTATAAATTATTGAGGGATATTGATATTCTCTCTTTTAATAGGGCTAATCTATCTTTTTAATCTATGTTATAAAATTATCAGATATATTTAAATATGTTGTAAAATTTTATAATAAAGGTGATTGTTTTTAAAATGAGGCTAAATATTTTAATTGGCGGAAGAGCAGGACAAGGGATTAATAAGATTTCTATTATTGTTTCAACTATCTTAAATAAACAAGGTTATTTTACTTTTAATTATAGAGATTATCCAAGTTTAATTAGGGGTGGGCATAATTTCAATGTTCTTTCTATTAGTGATTCTAGGATTGGGAGTATTGAATCAAAACTAGATGGAATTATTGCTATGGATGAAAATACTATTAAAGTTCATGAAAATAAATTGAAAAAAAATGGATTTATAATCAGTTTTGATAAATTTAAAGAAGATTTAGGAAGAAATCTTAATATTGCTTTAGCAGGTGCTTTGATAAAAATTTTAGGCATTGATAAACAGGTTTTAATAGATGAGATTGAAAAAGAATTTCACAATAAAGTGTCTGATTCTATTGCTGAAAAAGGTTATGAAAGTGAGATTGAATCTAAATTTAAATTAAACAAATTAAATAATAAAAATATTAAAATAATGTCTGGAAGCAAGGCAATTGCAGATGGTGCTATTAATTCTAATATTAATTTATATCTTGCATATCCAATGACTCCTGCAACAGGAGTTATGCATGAGATAGCAAGTAAACAACTTAATAATGGTTTAGACAAAAATTGCATGGTTTTTCAACCTGAAAATGAAATTGCAGTTGTTAATGCTGGTTTAGGGGCAAGTTTTGCAGGTGCTAAAGTTATGGTGGGCACTTCAGGAGGGGGTTATGATTTAATGACAGAAGGTTTAAGTTTGCAAGGAATGTCTGAGATACCTTTAGTAGTTTATTTAGCCTCTCGTCCTGGTCCTGGAACAGGAGTTCCAACTTATTCAACCCAGTGTGATTTAGATATTGCATTAAGGGGAGGGCATGGAGAATTTCCTAGAATTGTAATTGCTCCAGGAGACCCCATAGAATGTATTGAAAAAACAAATGAGGCTTTTTATTTAGCTGAAAAATTCAAAACTCTTTCTATAATTCTTTCAGATAAACATTTAGCAGAAAGTGAGTTTAGTTCTGATAGAAAATCTAACAAAAAAATAAGTATAAAAGTAAATAGAAAAGTTCCAGGAGAGGGAATTGTTAAAGCAAGTAGCTATGAACATGATGAATCTGGGAATACTACTGAAGATGCTTTGCTAACTAAACAAGGAGCAGAAAAAAGATTAGAAAAATATAAAAAAATAAAACAAGAGTGTAATAAATTTCAGATGATTAAGACTTATGGAAATTCAGATGCTAAAAATCTTATTATTTGTTGGGGTTCAACAAAGACTGCTGTTTTAGATGCTGTAGATTTAATTGATAATTCTATAAAAACAAAAAAAGGGGATTACAAGGTTTTACAGGTTCTTTATATGAAGCCTCTTTCAAATGAGATTAAAAGTGAGATTCAAAAAGCAAAAAAAGTTATTTTAGTTGAAAATAATGTTACAGGGCAACTTGGTCGTTTAATAAGAGAAAAAACAGGAATTTTGATTGATAATAGAATCTTAAAATATGATTCTAGGCCTTTTTATAGTGATGAATTAAAAATAGAGATATCAAATATAGATTGAGGTTAGGATATCTGTAGCACAATAAATAGGATGTTATGGAGATGATGAGCATTAAATAAAATAATAAATCAAAAATATGACTCTCGATAGATAAAGATATTTAATTAGATATTAATCAAGGAAAATAAAAAATATCAATAATCTAATTGGAGCAAGGGAGCAGGATATTTAAAAAAATCTATAAATACAAAATAACAATAGATATTGAGAGTAAAAAAATGAAAATATGTCCAAAATGTAAATCAAATAATATTATAAATAAAATAACACTTTCAACTGCTTGGGGTTTTCCTCAAAAAAAGAAATGTTTAGATTGTGGATTTGAATCACATATTTTTGCTGAGAAAGATAAAAATGTTGAGAAAAAATTGAATAAAAAAACTAAGAAAAAATAAATCAAAAATATAATGTTTAAAATAGATATTAAATATAAGGACAATAGAGATTTAGGATAAAAATGGATATAAACCAAATAAAACAAAAATTAGGGACAACCAATGAAAACACTTGGTGTCCTGGATGTCCAAACTTTATGATACTTGAAAGTGTTAAACAGACTCTTGCAAACTTGATAAATAAAGGTTATAAACAAGAGGAATTTGCAATGACAACAGATATTGGATGTCATGCTAAAATTTTTGATTATCTTAATATTAGTGGAATATATTGCCTTCATGGAAGAGCCTTGCCAACTGCATTAGGGATTACATTAGGAAATCCTAATCTGCAGGTTCTAAGTTTTATAGGGGATGGAGCATTATATTGTGAAGGAATTGGGCACTTTATGCATGCTGGAAGATATAATTCAAATATGACCTTGATTGTTCATGATAATCAAAGTTTTTCTTTAACAACAGGGCAGGCAACTGCAACCTCTCAGCAAGGATTTAAAACAAAGGCAGAGCCATTAGGAGAATTAAATAAGCCAATAAATCCAATTAAAATTGCTCTTGCTTCTAATATAAGTTTTATTGCAAGATGCAATGCAAAAGATATTAAACATACTGCAGAGATTATTGAAAAAGCAATTAAACATCAGGGTTTTAGTTATATTGAAATTATACAAGACTGTTTAATATTTAATTTAGACATTAATAATAAAGATAGTCTGATGTATAAGATTCCAGATAATAAAGATAAGAAAAAAGCAGAACAATTAGCTGATGAATGGGATTATAATTCTAAAAAGGGAAAAATTCCATTAGGAATTATTTATCAAGAATTAAGACCAAGCCTAGACCAAGAGTGGCCTCAACTTTTAGATTTAAAAAAGAAAAAAATAGGATGGAAAAACTTGAGGGATTCTTAGAACTGCCTGAAGAAGATAGATGGTTATTTCTTTATATGTTGCCCTGTCATGGTGGGAATATAGAATATTATAACAGGCTAAAGCAATCTCCAGATTTTGTTCCCTCTAAATACTTAAATGGAGATAAGAGTCAAGAAGCTGTTTTTGATTATTTTTATGGAATACATAATGAAAAAACCTTTGCTAATGCTCAACAAAATCCAAAATCTTATTTTCATATGCTTATTCCTTACCCTATTGTAAATGCGCAAGAAAAAATTAAACTAAGAGTTAAAGAAGATTTTTTGGATGATTATGACAATTTTCCTGATAAATTGTTTTCTATTACTCTAAATCAGAGGCAAATGCAAAGGATAAAACAATTTAATATTGCAGATTCAGAAGAATTAGAATTAGGAGATGTTGTTTATATACATGGTGGAGAAGTAGTTGATGTTGAAAAAAATAGTGGTTAAGACTGATAACTCATTAATATAAATAATTCTTAAATATCTGAGGTTGTGCAAAAGAAGATAGATTTATTTAGAATAGATTATTAATTTCTAATACAAAATGGCAGATAAAATCCTTGTTTTTGGAAACTTTTTAGTTAAGCAAGATGCTGTTCCTATTAAGCTGATTCCAAGACTACAAGAAATGTTTGAAGATATTGAGTTTATTGAATTAGATCCTACAGAAGATTTGCAAAATTATGGAAGAGATTTAAAAATTATTGATTGTGTTACAGATATTGATGAAGTGAAGAAGATTAAACTTGAAACAGAGGGTGATTTTGAAAAACTTGAATTAGGCAAGGTGTATTCTATGCATGATTTTGATTTAGGGTATAACTTAAAATTGCTTAGGAAGATGGAGATGATTGATAGAGTAGAGATAATCTGTGTTCCGATGAATATTGAAGAAGAAGAGGCATTTAATCAAATCCAGTTAATCTTGAGAAAATGAGTTGCACAAGACATGCAAGGGTCATAGGCTCTTATCATCTTTTCAATTTCTAAAGATATTTGTT
Source organism: Candidatus Woesearchaeota archaeon (assembly GCA_964528215.1). Lineage (GTDB taxonomy): Archaea > Nanobdellota > Nanobdellia > Pacearchaeales > GW2011-AR1 > ARS1285. The sequence goes on along the minus strand of CAZGSA010000001.1, from coordinate 16,118 downwards.
GTTTAGTGAAATTATTTTGAAGAAGTTTTTCAATATATCCTGCAATCCCTTTTTCCATGTGAATTATGTTTTGTTGGGTGGGAATGCATAGGTCTGCAAATATTATTTTTCCTTCTGGGTTTATGTCTAATCTGTAATATAAAGTTCCACGAGGGGCTTCAATAACTCCTACGCCTGTTACTTGTTTTTTTGGAAGTTTTATTTTAACTGGAGTTTCTGATTTAATATCTGTTTCAAGAGCATTTAAAATCTCTATGCTTGTATCTATTATATGCAACATTTCAATTGCCTGAGCAAGATTATTATAAAAAATATTATCTGATGGAAACATTTTCAGATATTTTTCTGCATCTTTTTTTGTTTTTTCATGAAGATTTTTTTTGTTAAGATTTAATCTTGCTAAAGCTCCAACCATATAATCAACAGATTCCCATGTAAATGCTGTTGCTGTTGAATATGGCAATACAATTCTTTCTAGATGCTCTGCATAATCTTCTTCTTGAATTGTTGTTCCATAAGAAGTCTTGATTGCCCCTTGCAAAAAATTATAATCATAATTTATTAAACCAACATAATTTATCTTTCTTTTAAAAACTTCTTTTTGTTTTGAAAAAATATCGATTATCTTTAAAACTTTTTCTCTGATTGATTTTATTTTTTTTCTTGCTTCCTGAATTTCTTGTTTTGTTGGAAGTTTTATAAAACCTCCAATAACAGTATTAGGAGGATGGACTGCTCTTCCACCGATAATAGTTGAGAGATAATTTCCTGCTTCTTTTATGTCTAATCCATCATGAACCAGCTGGTGTTCTTCTTCTGATTTAAAATCAAGTATTGAATCTTTATTGTATAAATCTGGTAAGCAGAAAAAATAAAGATGCATGGCATGGTCTCTTAAATGTCCTGCATTTGTTAATAGATGTCTTAATTTACTAGTTTGTTCAGAAACATCTAATTTTAAAGCTTTTTCAATTGCTTCTGTGGAACATAAAGCATGAGCAGCACTGCAAGTTCCACATATTCTTGACATTGTTGAGGGGACTATATTAATATCCTTACCCAAAATTGCCTGTGTAAAAAATCTTTTGTTTTCAGATATTTTTAATTTACATTCAACAACTTTTCCATCTTTTACTTTTGCATCTAAATGGGTATGTCCTTCTATTTTTGAAATATTTTTAATATTTATATCAAATTGGTGCATTTTTTAACCATCCATCTATTTTTTTAATTACAGTATTTTCATCAACTGGGCATCCATTTATTTTATCATCTACAACTACAAAAGCTGTTATTGGCTGGATTGAATTATTTTGATGCAGTTGTTGAATTATGGGCTGAATTTCTGTTTTTATTTTTTTGCTGAATTTGTTTCTCTGATTTGAAGGATAACCTGTGCATGCTCCACTTCCAAAAGCAACAAGCTTTTTTGTGTTTTCTCTGATAAGCTTTAATTTTTTTACTTCAGATTGAGTTGAAATTGCTCCTTCGACAAAAGCAATATCCATTTCTGATATGGGAAGAACTTTTTTCAATGCTCTAAAATTTACTATCTCTATTTTATTGCTCTTAATCCATTCATCATATTTTTTATTTAAAGCCTCTACAAATACAACCATACATCCTTCGCAACAGGTAAATGAAAATAATCCTATCTTAACCATCTTTTTTATTAATTGTAATACTCTTTTATTTGTATGTTTATATTAGGTTTAATCTACTCTTCTTTATAGATTTATATGTTAGTTAATTTCAATAACCTATCCTTATGTTAGGTTCAATCTCATCTTATTCATAGATTCTAATTTTAAGAGCTATTGATATTAATTTCTTTTTTCACTTTTCAATATGAGATGTTCTTTTATAGATTAAATCAAATTTATTTAATAAATCTATTGTTTGTTGTTTTTGTTCTGATTTTCCCATACCTTTCCAATCAAGCAATACTAATTTGATTTGCTCTTTGGTTTTTTTCTCACATTCTTTTAACATTGATTCTGTTACAGGCATTGAATACTCTGGGATTATATGTGAGAGGGCATAGCCTGAATTTAGTTGTATTTTGCTGAAACTAGGAGCATAATGAGGTCCTCCAACCCCAATTGCAGGAATCCAGTTATTGTAATCATTAGAACTAAAGTTCTGAAGAGATAATATAGCTTTTGCAACTACTTTCCCTGCTTGTCCATCATTCCACTCTTTTTCTGAACTTCCTACTTCAATAAAACAACAAGGCATTTCAATTAAAGGTCCATGATGAGTTACTTCCAAAGTTATATTGTAATCTTTATTTAACTGATTATTATTTTTTGCTTGTTCTGAATTTTTATTTAATTGTTGAAACAGATATTTTAGAACAAATGCAGATGTATTGCAGACTTTTCCAGATTGCCCTCCTAAATCTGCATTTCTCCAGTTCCCAGGAGCATGAAGACATAAAGAAGGGAATTTTTTCTTAGATTGATGTTTACTTGCAAAAACTAAAAAATCTAGGTTTCTTAATTGAGGATAATTATCTTTGCTTAAATCTTCTGAAAAAATAGTTTCTTTTTTTAATTCAATTATGGGAATCTGAGGTATAAATCCTGAATTCTTAATTTGATTAACTATGTTTACTCCTGCTAAATCTTTTTTTGAATATGCTATTGCAAATCTCATTTTATCTTTTTATTTTCTTGCCTTTGATTATCAATGTTGAAGATCTTCCATTTAATTTACCAATATCTACTATAATATCTATTTGTTTTTTTATTTCTTCTGTTATTTGACTTATCTCTTGGATAGGTTTTTCTCCTGAAAGATTAACAGAAGTTGTTACAAAAGGTAATTTAGATTGTTGAATTATCTTAGTAAAATAATTATCAGGAATCCTTATTCCAATTGTCTCATTTTTAGATATATTCCTGAGAAAATTCTTTTTTTTCTTTTTTAAAATAATGGTGTAGGGCCCTGGAAGGTATTTATCTAAACTAAAATCTTCAGAAATTACACAAGGTTGTTTTATCCACCTTATACTTGGAGCAATAATTGATAAGGGTTTATCTAAATCTCTTTTTTTGATTTGTTTAATTTTATCCACAGATTTATTGTTTGTTGCATCACATCCAAGCCCATAAATAGTGTCTGTTGGGTAAATAAATATTCTTCCTTTTTTTATTTCTTTAATAATATCTGGTTTATTGATTCTTATTTTTCTCATAAGTTTTAAATACGCCTTTGTTTTAAATAAATTGTGTTCAAAATGATACAAAATTTATTTTTCATATTATTATTACTCACTGGTTTTTTAGTTGGATATATTTTAAGCCATCTTTGCTCAGATGAAATTAGAGCCTGGAAAAAAAGACTTATTATTATTACTATTATCTGTTTTATTCTAGCAATTTCAATATCCCCTATTCCCCTTATTAGTTTTAATTATAAATTCCCAGCGACAATTACTTTATTTTTTATCATAATTGTAAATCTTACAATTATTTGGAGAAGTTATTAGTATTAACAAAAATTATAGAAATGTTTATATAGTAAATTTATCTTTATTGAATATAGACAATTAAATAAATAAATGAAAGGAGGTTATAAAATGAATAAAAAAGGACAGGCAGCTATGGAATTCCTTATGACTTATGGTTGGGCTATTCTTGCTGCAGTTATTGCAATTGGAGTTTTAGCATATTTTGGAGTTTTTAGTCCTGGAAAATATATAACAGGTAATGCTATTGTTAATCCTCCATTTTATATTGATGCTGCAAATGCAAAAGAAAGTTATGGTTCTTATGGTGGTGTTCAGTTTTCCTTGAAAAACAATGGTGGTGAAGATTATGAACTTCAAAGAGTTAATGTAACAAATTGTGGTTCTTATACTACTGTAACTGATATTGGAACTGATGAAAGATCTACAATAACTGTGGAATGTACTTCTGCAAATAGTATTAGTGATGGAGACACTATTAAAGGAGATATTACCATAACTTATAGAAAAGAAGGAATTGATGTAGATTTGACATCAACAGGAACTATTGCACAAAAAGTAGTAGCATAAATTTATTTTTTTATTTTTAACTTTTATTGAACTTCTTAGATTTGGATATATTTAAAACATAACAATAGATTTTTAAGCAGGATTATCTTTTAATAATTAATAACTTAATAAAATCCAATGTTGAGTTGATGATGCATCATGTTATTGATTTAAGCTATTGAGATTGCCTGTTAAAATGCCTAACAAAAAGAGTGTGAAAAAGATGAAAAGAGCAGTTGATTCTAGCAAGAGAGTTTGTTCTGGAATTTCTAACTTTGATAAGCTAATTGATAGAGGATTTGTAAAAAGTTCTACAAATCTTATTGTTGGAGGGACTGGTTCTGGAAAAACTATATTTTCCACTCAATTTTTGATTGAGGGTTGTAAAAAAGGAGAAACTTGTTTGTACATAAGTTTTGAAGAAAGAAAAAACGAGTTTTATGAGAATATGAAGGTGTTAGGATTAGATTTAGAAGAGTTAGAAAGAAAAGGCAAGTTCTTTTTTATTGAATATGCTCCTCAAAAGGTTAAGACTATGTTAGAGGAAGGGGGAGGCATTATTGAGAGTTTAGTCTTAAGAAAAAATATCTCTAGGATTGTTATGGATAGTCTAACTTCTTTTGTCCTATTATTTGAAAATGAAACAGAAGGAAGAGAGGCAGTAATATCTTTGTTAAATATTTTAAGAAAATGGGATGCCACTTCCATACTAACTTATGCTAGAGACCCTGCTGAAAAAAAGACAACTTCCCGTATTTTAGAATTTGAATCTGATTCTGTTACTTATCTTTATTTTTCAAGAAACAAGAGCCAGAGACAGAGGTTTTTAGAAGTTTTAAAGATGAGAGGGACAGCACATTCAACAAAAACCCATTTATTTAGTATTGGAAAGAAAGGGATTGAAGTCAGTAAAAATGCTTTTTCTGGGGGGTTGGGTGATGGTTAAAAATTCGATAGCCCTATAAAATATCTTCTACTAAAATGTGAATCCAATAGTTTATCAAAAAAGATTTAAAGTTTTGTAAGATATTGATGTTAAATTTTAAAAGATGTTAATTTCTTTTAAGTTTAATAGGTTAGAATTTAGTAAAATATTCTTGAGGTATAAGCTTTGATAATCTCAAAACAACCCCTTCATAAAATTATTAATAAAAATTCTTGCAATGAAAAATATTCCTAGACTTAAGATTATCATTATAGGAAGATATCTTAAGCCTTGTTTTTCATCACCTTTGCTTACTAACCCTAATACTAGGGATGCTAGAACATCAATTACAATCATAAAAAAAACTGAAAAATATTTTATAAAACTTACAGACACATTTATCTTTGATAATGTGAATGGTAGTGCTATTGAGGAAGGGGTATCTGGTATTCCTGAGAATATCTTGGTCAGTATTTCAACTAAAATTGTTGAAAGCGAGAATAATGCAGGGGCAAAAATTGATACTGCTAAGAAAATGAATATAACATACATCAATACACTTGAAGCTGCTTTTTTCTCAAGCATTTCTCTTTCCCTCATACTTATAGAAGTCTCTTCTAATAATATTGCTAAATCTCCTCCTGCCTTGATTCCTGAAATTATTAAAAGGATTATCTTGTGAACTTTTGAAGAATTCATTCTTTTAGACATATCTAATAAAGCTCTTTCTATATTCTTTCCTGTTGAAATATCTTTTCCAGCTTGCAAAATTTCCTTGTCTAATGGAGCAAATTCTGGACGAGAACTTAATAACATTGCTTTATCAATGGTCATTCCTGCCCTTAGATTACTAGACATTAACTGCAGAAAATCTGGAAATACACCTTCTATTTTTTTAATCCTTGCTGTTATTTCTAAACTCCTCTTAAAATGAAAAAACAAGAAAATTAAGATTATTATCACAAAAAAACTTATTACTGATACTAGAATATTTTTATAAATTAAAAAACTTGTTGAACTTATTGCTAATCCTAACACAATTGCAATTATATTTATCTTTTTCATTCTTGATTTTTCCTGATTAGTCATTGGTTTTCTTTTGTGTTTTTCCATTTTTTTATTTAATATTTATTTTTTATTATGCTCTCCTTTTCTTCTGTTAATCTTCATCTCATTATTTGTTGTTTATATTCTTATTAATATCTTATTTATCCTCTTTATTTTTTTATTTGCCTTAATCTCTTCTTCTGCATAGCATCATATATTATCAGATATTGATGTTTAACTTAATCTTCTCTTTTGAATATTGTTATATTTATTGGGTTATTGATATTATACTTCCTTCTTTCATATTGTTTTATTTTAGGTGTTATTAGTATTTCACTGATTTCCATTTTACAATAAACTTGGCCTCTTTGCTCTAATTAATCCTAAAAACATGATTTGAACTAAAACATCAAAAACAAACAAACTTATGAAGAGTAAAGTTATCATGTTTTGAGGAAGGTTAATCATTGAAGATAAGATTGTCAAAAAGGTTATTGAAAGTGCGGGGATTATAACTGCAATTAGCATATAAAGGACTATAAGAGGATTTAACTTGCTTCCATAAGTTTGTATCTGAATAAACTGTTCTTCATTTAATGCCTTAATACTATCTTTAACAACAATGGCCATATCACTTCCAGCCCTCATTGAATTACTAATCTGCCATAAAGTTCTTCTAAAAAAAACAGAGGGATTTCTTTTTCCTAAATCATCTAAAACTTCTGCCTCTGGTTCTCCGGCATTAATCCTTTTTACTGCTTTTTTAAACTCTTCACTCAGAATACCATAATCTGCATCAGAAATATTTGTCATAATATCAAAAAGAGGTATTCCAGAATTTAACTGAATAAACATATCTTCTAAAGCTGGTATTAAATTTTTCTCAATATCTCTTTGTTTTCTAGAAAGATATATTTTTGGATAAATTCTCTGGCTAAAATAAGCAAACATAGAAAACATTAGAGCAAGAAGAAAACCAAAAATATAAAATTTTTTTATCTGGATTAATGCTAGAGCTGTTGTTGAAAAGATAAATAAAGCAATAAAATTAAATGTAAAAGACCTTAAACAGATTCCTAAATATTCTTCTCTTGTTAAATCTACTCCTACATCTTTTAAATTATTGCCTAATCTTGATTCTTTTTTATATCTTAGTTTAGCAATAAAAAACCTGGATTTTTTTTTTAATTTTTTTACATCTGAGAATACAAAAGGTATTTTAAATTTCTTTCTAAATCTATCTTCCTAAAACTTTTTTTAAATCATTCCTAGACATATCTCTTAACAAATCTTCTTTATTAATATAGTATTGATTCATAACCTTGCCAAAATCTTTTAATGCCCTTATATTATTTTTTACAAGCCATTCTAAAATCTTTTTCTTATCTCCCATATCCTTATTAATTTCTCCCTGAGACATGCCTGTATTTCTTGAAATATCTTCAAAAAATCTAGATGTTTCAGAATGTTTGATTAGTTTGTCTTCTTCATGTATCCATCTATAAATTATATTAGCTCTTGTTAAATTCTGACCTACTTCAAATTCTGCTATCTGTAAGATTCTTCGGATTCCTTTTTTTCTATCTCTAAACATGACTATGTTTAAGTTAACTGCTTTTAGCAAATTTGGTGGAACACTTAGAGGAGGATTTGTCAATCTTGAGATTGTCTCTGCTGCAGAATCTGCATGAAGAGTTGCATACACTGAATGACCTGTATGCATTGCTTCAAACAAGACCATTGCTTCTTCTTTTCTTCTCATTTCTCCTAAAATTATTCTATCTGGTCTCATTCTTAGAGAATTTACTAATAAATCAAGCATACTAACTCCTCCTTTTCCCTCAGGATTAGGAGTTCTTGTCACTAATGGGGACCAGTATAAAAATTCTGGTAACATTAACTCTCTTGTATCTTCAACACTAATTATTCTATGATTTGGAGGGATAAATGGCATGCAGGCATTTAAAAAAGAAGTTTTTCCAGAGGCTGTTCCTCCAGAGATTAAAATGTTCATCTCATATTCTATACCCAGCCAGATTAGGGCTGCACTATCTAAATCACAAGTTTTATTATTAATCATATCAATAATAGTGTAAGGGTCTCTTGCAAATTTCCGGATAGTAATGGTATTTCCTTTTGTTGAAACTGGGTAAAGGATTGCATTAACCCTATCTCCTGAGACAAGGTGGGCATCAAGTAAGGGGGTCAGAACAGTAATTTGTCTTCCAACTCTTCTTGCAATAATATTTGCATAATTAGTTATCTGGTCTTCTCTTCCTATTCTTATGTTTGTCAATAACCATCCATATTTTTTATGGTAAACTCTTATTGATTCTTTAGATGAGGGAATAATAACTTCTTCTAAATTAGGGTCATTTACTAAGAACTCAATTTCTCCCAAACCTAGCATATCCTGCATTAATTTACCAACTAAAAAATCTTCTGTTGATTTTTGAAGATGAGGAAGTTTATCTTTTAGTAAATTAATTGTTTCACTCATAAATCTCTTTTTAATATCTTTAAAGGCATTAGGATCTATTATCTCTTTCATTCCAATTGTTGTTGCAGTAATTAACTCATTTCTTACTTCTTCCAATAGTGAAGCTGTTGCAACAGAGATTTGAGGAACATAAAGATTGTAGACATTTCCAGAAGCTTCTTTTCTAATCTCAGCCCTTACCTTTGCTTTATCAACCTCAATTTCATAATATTCTAAGCTGTTCTTGTCCCTTTTAATATCTTTTAATTCATGAATTATTTCCTGTTCAGTATCTAATTTTTTATGAACTGACAATTTATTTATAAATTTAAACCCCTTATGTTTTTTGTGATTGTGAAGTTCATCATGCTTGTCAGGATTATACTTGTCAGGGTTATGCTTTTCATTTTCATGATGCTGATAGCTTTTGTTTTTATTTTTCTTAGACATTTTTATCTTTTCTTTTTCTTAATATTTTTTATTTTTTTTGATTTCTTTTTTTCTTCTTTTCTTTTCTTTTTTTCATTCTTTTTCTCTCTTTTTTGTAATTTTTTAAATAATTTTAATTGAAATTTATGTTTTCTTTTTTGTTGTTTTATCTGTTGCTTTTTTGTTTTTTTTAATTGTTTTGCTTTTCTCTTTTCTTCTTTTTTTATTAATTTTAACTCTTTCTTTTTTTGAGTTTTTATTACATTAAGATGAATTGGTTTTAGTTTCTTAAAATCAATATTTTTTGTGTTCTTTTCTGATTCTTTTCTTTTTTTCTTTTCCTCTTTCTTTATTTCTCTTTCTTTTCTCATTGCTTTTTTTATTTTCTCTTCTTCTTCGTAATCTTTAGATTTTAAAACTGGTTGTCCAAAACCGGGGTAGTCAATAACTGCAAGATTACTAGACTCTAAAATCTTAGACCATTCTGCTGCAATTTCTTCTTTTACATTAAAAACTTTAGCAATTGTAGAAATTCTAATCTTTTTTGTTTTTTGTAAAATATCGTAAAGAGAATCAATATCTGTTTTGTTTTTTCCTGATTTTTTATGTAAATGTATGTTTTGGATTTCTTTTCTTTCACTAATAGTTAATCTATCTCTTACACTTGCAAACATTAAAATAAAAAGAAGAATACTCCACTGAACTATGAGAAATATCTTTGTTGTGAAGGGCATTTCAAGGGTTTTATTTATTGTAGTTTCCAAGGTCTTAACTGAAAACCCTGTTAATCCACCCCCCCTATATTGATAAACTAAAAATCCTGCATTAAAGAAAACTACTATTAATACGATTATAAATACTTTTGTGAATAATAGTTTTTTCACTTTTACCATCTTTTTTTCATTTATAGACTTCTTTATATATCATAATCAAACAATCTTATAAACTTATTGTTCAATTAAAATGACAATCTTTATTAACATATTTTTAGTTGCTATAGTGTAAAGAAGAGGATTAATAATCATGAAAGTTAAAAAATCCCAGATAAGTATAGAGTATCTTATAATTATAGGATTTGTCACATTTATCTTAATTAGTATTTTGGGAGTTGCATTTTATTATAGTGGGGGAATTAAAGACAAAATAAGAGTTGTTCAACTAAATAATTTTGCAAATAAAATTATTTCAACTTCTGAATCTGTTTATTATTATGGGCGACCATCAAAAGCAACAATTTCTGTCTATCTTCCAGAAAATGTTAGAGAAATAACCATAAGTGAAAACAATTTATTTATTACTTCTCAGACTTCTTCTGGTTTGGAAAAGACTTCATTTACAAGTAAAGTTCCTATTGAAGGAACCTTATCAATTAATTCTGGTATTAAAAAAATTGAGATTGTTGCAGAGGAAGATAAAGCTACTATAGGCCTAGTTAGCTAAATCAAAATGATAAAAATTAAAAAAAAGAGCCAGAGTGCAATGGAATTTGTTCTTCTAGTTAGCGTTATTATCTTTTTCTTTGCTATCTTTTTTGTTGTGATTAGTGAAAAAACAGGGAGTAGGATTGCTGAAAAAAATAATCTTGAGATAAAATATATAGCATTTGTTGTTCAGGATGAAATTAATCTTGCTTCTGAATCAAGTGAGGGATATTATAGAAAATTTAGGGTTTCAAAAGATATTAATGGACAAGCCTATAATCTTAGTGTAATAAATGAAATGATTTATGTTAAAACATTAAATAATAAGTATGCAATAGCATTGCCTATTTTGCCAATCAGTGGACAAGTGGTATTGGGAGAAAATATTATAGAGAAAAAGGAGGGAATTGTTTATTTAAATCCCTAATTAAAATAAAGATTATCAAAAAAACAATAAAATTAAGGCTTAAAATCAGAAGAGGGTATTGAATATAAAACTATTAGGAATTAATAAAAAAAATGTTATTAAGATAAGAAATCAGATAATAGGGTATAAAGAACATAAGTATAAACAAAACATTAGATATCAAAAAAATGAAAAATAAAGGGGTAGCGTAATAAAAAAATAAATATTAAATGAAAAACAAAAAAGCTCAGTCCTGGGGGATAGATTTAATGGTTGCAGTCATGATTTTTTCAATTGGAATTTTAGTTTTCTTTATTTATTCTACAAATTATTCAGGAGAAGCAGAGGAAAACTTTGAACAACTAAGTTATGATGGAGAGATTATTGTAAATTCTTTATTTTCTGACGGATATCCAAAGAACTGGAATCCAGAAGATTATACTAAGATTGGTTTATTAAGTGAGGACAAAATAAATGAGAGCAAACTAAAATATTTTTATGATATTGTTCAGGCAAATTATGCAAATACAAAAAATCATTTCAAGACTCGGTTTGATTATTATTTTTTCTTAAATGTAAATATGACTATTGATGGAGCAATTGTTGAGGGAATTGGTAAGCCAGAGATTGATAAAGACAATGTTAATCTTGATTCTTCTAATCTTGTGAAAATCACAAGATTTTCTATTTATAAAAATAAACCTGTTACAGCTTATGTTTATATTTGGGAAGAGTAGATAAAATGGGAAGATATTTTTAAGATATAAACTTAGATGTTATGAAGAATATTAAATTAAATAAGGGGTAAATTACCCTTATCAAAAAGATACAGATATCGAAAGAAAAAATGAAAAAGAGGATAAATAAAAGGGCGGTATTTTTTAGCACAGATGCATTGATAGCTATGATAATCATATTTTTAAGCGTATTAATTATTTATCCTGTAATTAAATATTCTCACCAAGATAATTATCTTCAACAAGATATAATCAGTTCTTTCTCTGCATTAAAAATTGGAGAGATTAATAATTCCTATGTTAAGCAACTGATTGCAGATGGTTTAATAAGTGATTTAAACAATACAGTTTTAGAACAAATTGGGGAATTTTATATTGAAAATTTAACTATTGCTGAAAATCTTGCTCAGATTATTTTTATTAATTTAGATACTAATAAGAATATTGGGTTGTGGTATGGAAACAAATTATTAGCTTCTAAGAATAGCAGTAGTTTTGAATCTGCTAAGAATATAGAAGTAGAAAGGCAATTTATTAGTGGTATAAATGGAGATAATATTAATAATGAAAGTGTTACAGGTTTCTCTGCCCGAGCTTATCTTTCTGGAAATATTCCTAAGGAATATTTTTATTTTGGAGGATATATTGGAGAGGGAAATATCTCTATAAAAATAAATGCAACAGAAGAAATTGAAGATATAAAACTTGAAATAGCAACAAACAATGATTTTGATTTTTATATTAATAATAATTTTTCAGGGCATTATCAGAATTCTTCAACACAGTTTACTCCTGCTCAATATGATATCTCTTCATATACTAATAATTTTAAAATTGGAGAAAATACTATTAAATTTGTTGCAGAAGAATTATTTATTGCAGGAGGATATTTAAAGATTATCTATAAAAATTCTAAAGGGTATAAAAAACCAAATGAATATTATTTCCCAGGCATAGAAGGGATTATTAATCTATATGATGGATTTTATATACCTGGAACTTTAAATTCTATGGATGTTTTTTTGCATTATAACAGCAATTATACCGTTTTTTTGAATATAGGAAATATAACTGTCTTTAATAAAAGCAGTAGTGGGGAATCTACTGAAATAATTAATAATGTTGAATTAAATAGTAAATTAGATTATAATTATTTAAGCAATAAAACTATTCCAATAAGACTAGGATTAGAAGAGATTTCTGGAACTTTTGGGGGAGGTATTGTTGATATTGCTTTTTTAATTGATTCAACAGGGAGTATGTATGATGAGATTAATGATGTCTATGAGATTATCGGAGATTTTGTAGATGTTTTAGAGAATAGTTCTGTTGATTATAGGTTGGCTTTAATTGAATTTAAAGATCATAAAGAATATCCTTGTGGAAGCTCATGGTGTGATTATTTGAGCACTAGCCCTATTCAATTATGTTGTGCTAATCTTGGGGGAGATACCTATATAGGATGTTATTATAATCAATTGAATTGTGAAATCTGTGGAGGAATCTGGACAGGGAGTTATTGTGATTATTGGTCAGAGAATCCTATTTTAGATTGTTGTTCAAATTTGGGTGATGGGGATCCTTGGGCAGGGTGTATGGAAAAAACTAATTGTGAATCTTGTAATGCTTTTTTTTATTCTGACTTTCCTTATTTGGTTTATAATTTCTCAACAGGAGATTTTACTACAAATGTTAGTGAATATAAGAATAAAGTAAATATTATAGAGGCAACAGGAGGTATGGACGGACCTGAATCTCATCTAACAGCAATAAACCAATCTTTATTTTTAGATTGGAGAAGCGGTGCAAAAAAATTTGATATTTTAGTAACCGATGCTCCACCACATGCACTTGATTGCGCCTATACTGCGGGGGGTTATCCTGATAATACTGATGAAAATTGCAATGCAGGCCCTAAATATGTACAAGATATGATAGGAGAGTTAGTAAATAATGATATAACTTTTTTTTATATTAATAAAGAAGGAGATTATAGTTGGGATAAGGGATTATGTGACAATAGAATAATGGCAGATAATATGACTAATGTCACAGGCGGAAAGTTTTATAATTATACTGAAACAGAAGGAATTGAGGGCATTATCTTGACTATAGCTGGAAACATAATAAACATAACCTATGGAACTCAGAAAGCTATTACAGAGGGAGATATATTTAGCATCTTATATCCAGATTCTTATATAAAATTTGATTATAGTGAGGAAGAAGAGCCCTATGGATTAATCATAGCAAATGAAAAATTATTTGATAATGCTTATAATGGAAGTTTTAATATTCCTAAAAACTCAACTATATTTGAGACAAATGTGATTTCTTATTCAGGACCAAGATGGACTGATAATGTGGAAATAAATGGAAATAATGTTTATTCTTTAAGTAGTTATAAATCAGATTATATTGAATTGGGAGACCCCTATGTAATTAATATTCCAAATTCTTTTATTCAGATGAATAACACAGTAACCTTAACAACTGGTTTAAATCCTTTAAATTCAACACAGGGTTCTTTATCTAATAAGATTATTTACAAGGTAATTAGGATAATGATATCTTATTCTCCTATCTCATCTTATGCTAGTGGTTGTAAATGGTATCTAGAATTTGAAGATGGAAGTAATCTTACTACAAATATTCCTAGAAATTATACGGGTAGTGAAATTTGTTTTTATCCTGATAATCAAGGGTATACTCATAATGAAAATGATGCTATTCAAACAGCGGTTTATAATTTATTAAGATTATTAGATTTTGATTTAAATGAATTATTAGATGTTAAATTTACAGAACAAGATTTTGAGATTAGTGCTTCACAAATAACTGGAATTCCCTATGAAGAATCAACAGAGGTCCAGGTTAGAAAATGGGATTAGATGATCTGAAAATGTCAATGAAATACAAAATCAGATAAACAATCACAGTAGATATCCATAACTAATAAAACAGGAGGATAGTAGAAGGTAAGTATAGGAAAAATATCCACAATAAATAAAGAAGATGAGCAGTATAATAAATATTGAGATAAAATAAAAGGTATAGAAAATAACAAAGATGATAAGAAAAAAATGGAATAAAAAAGCAATGTTTTTTACAATCTTAGTCTTAGTTTTACTTTCTTTTTTTTTGGTATCCTATGAAATCTATAATGTTTCTAAAGATGGGAAAAATATTAATAATAGGGTAAATACTATGAATAATTTTATCTTTTCACTGGAACAAAATATTCCTAGAAAGTTATATATCTCTGGATTTAGGATTATATTTTTATTTGAAAAAAGAATAATTACCACTGGAGATTATATTGATGATGTAGAGTATAGGTTTCAAGAAGCTTTTTTTAATGGGACTATTAAAGAGACGGTTTCTGAAGAAGAGAATCAGTTATTGGAAGGAATAATTTTTTCAGATATCCAAGGGGATTTAAATGAAAAAGCCAGAATTGTAAATATTAATTTAACTTTTTCAAATCCAGAAGTTAATATTACTCAGGTTGATTCTTGGAATATCCAGATAAGTCTAAAATTTAATTTATTAATAGAAGATAATAATAATCTTGTTTCCTGGAATAAGACCTCTTTTAAGGTTGTTTCTATTCCTATTAATAATTTTGAAGACCCTCTTTATGTAGTTAATACTAATGGAAAAATTACAAACAAGATTATTAAAAGCCCTTATGAAGAATTTGTCGTTGTAGAAGATGTCTCTAATTTAATTAACCATGTTGAAAATTCTTATTATTTAACTTCAAGCACAGGACCCAACTTTTTAGAGAGACTTGAGGGGAAAACAAGCCCTGTTTTAAATCCAAATCCTTATGGAATAGAATCTCTAGTTTATCTTCCAGAATTTATTAATCAAAGCATAATTACAAAAGATAAGTCTGTTGTTGATTATATTTATTTTTCAGATAATAATCCTACTACGAGAAATATTTTGGGTATGCCAAATTGGTTTAGGTTAGATGAAAATCATATAGATGTTTATAATGTTGGAAATATATTAATTTAGAATAAACTTTTATAATTTGGATGTTTAAAATATTAATAATCAAAAAACAATAGGTATGGAGAATAAGGATAGGATTGCAAAATGGAAATAAAAAAAATAATTATTATGATAATAATATTCATCTTTCTAGCCTTGTTTGTTTTTGCTTCTTACAAATTTTTAACTTATAATGAGAATGGAAAACAAAAAACAGAGACAGATATAAATCCTATAGACAAAATCGTAGGGAATGAAGATAATATTGAAAAAAATGATTATAAAAAAATAGTAGAAGATAGCAAGAGTGGATTAAGGACTAAAGAAAATTTAGATGAAAATGGTGGGTTTGAGATTAATAAGAGTAAAGAAAATCAAACTATGCTTCCAGAAGATATAGATAAAAGACCTTGTGGTTTTTATTCGGGAGATTATGAAATATGTGCAGGATATTGTCAAAAAGGCAATTGTGTTTCTGAAGGAAGAAGTTGTTATTGTAAAGAAGGATAACTATTTAAATCAATTTTGAGTTATGATATTCTAAGAAAAGAGGTTAAAATGGGAAGTGCTATTCATCATTTAAATAAAAGAAAGAGAATATGACTTCCTCCTACACCTAAAGGTGTAGGTTTCCATGATGCTCTTCCTGAG